>JAISXS010000073.1 GCA_031270385.1 Puniceicoccales bacterium
TTCCTTTACCGTATGCGTGCTTTCATATTTTAACACACTTTTTTTCAAATCCGTTGTATAGTATGCCATCTACTCTTCATGTGCAAATTTAAATGCGCTTGTCAAGGAGTTTGACTATATATAGAATGCTTTTCTCGGGTAAGATAACTATATACTTGAAAAAGGCATTCTGCCCAACGATGTTTGGCGGAAAATTTTCGTTTTTACGAAAAAGACAACACACTCTCTTCAGATTCTTCAGGTGAGATGACTATGGTCGCTTTATTCGAGAAAGGCACTCTGCCTAACAACATAGTCATCTTGTCCGAAAAGAACATATACGCACAATTTGCCGCTAATCTTTTTGTCGCAAATATGTGTTCAGTCGCTCAATGAGATTGTCGAATGATTTTTCACGGACATGCTTGTCCCCGGCCTTTGTGGCTTGTAGCATGTTTACTACATTATCGAAAATTTCAGATTTTCCAAATTTGTCCAACACTTGCTCGACGTACACCATGAGTGCGTGCACGATTTCAGTCACGTCATGACCTTTTTTAAATAGAAATTTACATTTCTTTAATTTATCAACAACGTACTTTGCGTTCGCAACTAACGGTCTTTGACCGGATGAACCGCTAATGGAAACAGAAGATGCCGCCTCGAGGATCTTCGACGCCTGACCACCAACGCCGGAGGAAGGCAACATGGCACCAAGCATTTGATATATTTCCAAAATTTCTCGTTCATCATCTATTTCATACATTTCCGGAGTTTCCTGTTCCTCCGCTACTTCCGCGATCGGCGAAATTTCCTGCTTGTCCATGTCCGTATAATCCGCATCATCGTACGTGAGAATTTCGCGATTTTCTATACAATAACTCGCCGGAAACGATTGTTGCGTATAGTTAGCAAATCGGTGATCGAAACGACCACCATCCCTAGCGGTATTATCACCGAGGGCGTTGACGTTTTCGCCAACTGGTAACGAATCACTGAAAGATTGCAAACTAAAACCAATTCTTGTACTCATATCAATCCACTTTCCTTATTTCAAATTTGCTTGATCATGTTCCATTGCAAAATTCATGCATTTTGCTAAAAAATAAAACAATCTATGCAACTCGGAACATGACGGCATGTTCGCACGGCACCAGCCGCGAACACGGCGTAGGATGTAAGAAAATTGGACAAAAGTCAATCATTTAGTTAGTTGGCGAAATCGTCGTGGGCACAACACCTAGGAGTGACGTCGCACCTGCGCGCCACCACCGTGTTCAGCACGGTGTGCGGCTGCATCGGACGAATCACACAGTAAAACACACTTCACAGCCACGTGTGGCATTGGAAATGCGTTTTTTGCAGCCTTAATGCAGCCACATCGTCATATGCCTAACTATTGCCAATAATGCATGCATCCAAAGATTCAATCAATCCACGGAGGGTCTCTCTAGCCTTGTTTTTGTCCCTTGTGCCCATTAAACGGTTTATTATAGCATCTCCAGTGCGGGTCGAATTAAGATTACATTTATCTTGAATATACACAATAACACTGTCTACCTTTCGAGTTATGGTTTCGTTTTCTTTCAATTTTTTTACGCATTTGCGCAGTTCTTTTTTGATATATTTTATATCCTTAACTGACAAATATTCTATATCCTCAACTGACAAATCCTCCTTCGTTGTGTGTTCTTCGGTGACGGCGCTCGTATTTTTCTCTACTTGCGGCACATGTTGTTCAGCGACGTTTGATTCACTGTGTATGCCAGTATCTACAGAAGCTATATCTACGGGAGTTGGGGCTGCTGAAGTTGCGTGTTGTACATTTCTGGTATCCACATTTCTGGAAGGATTTGCAGCACCATGCGCAGACGCCACAGATACTTCTGAAATTTCCAAATTCGAATTTTGAACGATCGCTCTGTTGTTATTATTTTTGGGACCTGACCCTACGAAGAGTTCGTAAAATATTCCGCCCATAGTATCAATAATTATGTTCATACTCTTAATATCTATCTTTCTAATTTTAAATTTATTACATTCAAAAATCTGCGCATACGCATTTGTATACACAAACCAACCAACAATAAATTGGTAAGGCATTTTTATATGTATGTTTTTTCGAAAAAACACAAGAAAAAAACAGCATCAAAAAAATCACCGTTCACTCGCCATCGAAAGCATATAGTTATCTTACCCGAAAAAAGCATACTGCTTTTCCATGAAAGCATGAATTTTTCGTTGGCGCGTCGTTGTATTAAATGCCTTTATCAAGCAAGATGACTATATGCAACCGGGGCAGGTGGTCATGGATAATGCAGCGTTTCACAAACACCGGCGGACGCGGAATGTCATAGAGGCGACCGACTGTTCTTTGGTTTCCCTCCTCCCTATTTTCCGATTCGAAAAATTTTGGGCTAATCTCAAGCGAAAACTTAGGGATATCGTGCCTCTTTTCTCCTCTCTTAGCGATGCACTTTACCACGCTTTTTGTGCCTTTCTTGATCGGCATAATCATATAGTCATCTTACTTGATAAAAGCATTCTAATGCAACGACGCACCAATGGAAAATTCACGCTTTTATGGAAAAAATAATATGCTTTTTTCGGGTAAGATGACTATACATTCCTTGCCGACGACATTCAATATGCTTTTCTAGAGTAAAATGATTATAGTCGTCTCATTTTAAAAGGGCGTGTTGTTTTTATGGAAAAAATTTTCCACGTTAAGTATCGTTAGGGAAAATGCACTTGTCAGTGTGACGACCATATTTGACGAGTATGTTTTGACATTTTTTAAATTTTTATACTTGCCTTTTTTATGTTGAGATGTAATACTTTTGTGTATAGTTGTTTCAACTGAGAGGAGCGTGTTTCTTTTTATAAAAAGAAAAATTTCCCCGCCAGGTATCGTTGGGTAAGATGTCTTTGCCGAGTGCGACGGCTATATTATGTTACTGAGATTTCGTTTTTATCTGATGCTAGTGGTTGTGGCGTTGTTCGTCGAAAATTTTACTGAACATTGCTACGCCGCCGAGTCGTGCAAAAATGTGAATGATTCATCCCAGCCGTACGAAAGTAGTCAAAAAACTTCAGTCGATCATGGTTTTGAAAAATTGTTCGAGCGGTTCTCCAAAGCGGCAGAACAAGGATATGTTTCGGCGCAATTCAATCTCGGAGCGATGTACTACAATGGTAATTTTGTCGATCAAAATTTTGAAAAAGCGTTTGAGTGGTTTTCCAAAGCCGCAGAGCAAGGAAATGCTCCAGCACAATACAATCTTGGGCTAATGTACTACGATGGCGATTTTGTCGATGAAAATTTTGAAAAAGCGTTTGAATGGTTTTCCAAAGCCGCAGAGCAAGGGGACGCTCTAGGGCGTGTTAACGCTATTGCAAAATAAAAAGGAAAGAGTAAGAAATGGAGATGGAGATAACAGAAGAACAATACGCGCGAATAGATGGAATTATGCCAAGACAG
>JAISXS010000075.1 GCA_031270385.1 Puniceicoccales bacterium
CATCTCGCTCTTACCTACTATATTTTTAAACGCCCTCGTCAAGGGGAATTGCTATACAACGGCGAATTTGTCGCTAAGAATTCTAAAGAGGCATTCAAGTTGCTTTCCAAAGCCGCGGAACAGGAACATGCTTCAGCACAATACAACTTCGGTGTAATGTTCTGCAACATGAAATGTTTAAACCAAGCGCCCGAGTGGTTTTCCAATGCCGCGGAACAAGGAGTTCCTGAAGCACAATATGAGCTCGGTGTAATGTACCTCCTCGGCAACGAATTTGTCAGTAAAAATCCTCTCGAACCGCTCGTGTGGTTTGCCAGAGCCGCAGAGCAAGGATACCCTCCAGCACAAAACAATTACTATAGTCATCTTTTCCGAGAGAAGCATGTTGTTTCCCCCATAGAGATGGGAATTTCTTCATCAAATATTGTTAAACAGGATGCTTTTCTCGGGGAAGATGATTATACGCTCGACAAGGACGTCCTATCTAATGATACTTGGCAGGAATTTTTTCCTTTTTCATAAAAGAAAACACGCCCCTCTCAAGCGAAACAGCTACGGCCAAACTCCTTGACAAGCGCATTTGAATTTGCACATGAGGTGTAGGTTACTATGCAACGGATTTGAAAAAGGGGGTGATATGAAAGCACGCACACGAGAAGGGAAATGAGCGAGACGTTTGGCGTGAGTGTGCGTGCCATAGTTATCTTACTCGAGAAAAGCATTCTGTTTAATGATATTTAGCGGGAAAGTTCTCGTTTTTTGGAATAGATGGTGTGCTTTTCTCTGGAAGGATGATTATATAAACATAGCATTTGTCAGACATTTTGCAGTCAATAACCATCCGTTTGCTTTTGTGCTTTTTTATACTTCACCATTACAAATAAAAGCTTGCAAAAATTTTCTAAAAAAATCACTATTCTATTTGGAATTTGCGAAAATTTTCTAAAAAAATCATTATCTTGATTGGAGTTTGCAAAATTTTCCATACGCTTCCGCTTATGAGATTTGTTTTTAAAGCAGTCAACTTATTAAACAACGAAATAGTAACATCTCATGTCGAAGCCCCAGGGAGGGAAGAGGCAATCGCCATGCTCGGTAAAAAAAATTTGCGAGTAGTAAATATTACCGAAGAATCCTCATCGATGGGAAATAGCGCGATCCTGGCGTTTATCAAGAAGGTTTTTAAGGGCGGGCAATCGACTGCCATAAACATAGATACACAATCCCTACTGGCATTTTTCGAAAAATTGCACCGAATGGTTAGCGCTGGTTTGACTGTATCAGATTCAATATCAACAATAAATAAAAGAACAAAAGTTGTGAATGAGCTGGCGCTAACAAGTAGTTTGTTGTCCGATATTTTGTCCGGGGTAGCGCTATCATATGCCCTGAAAAAGGCCATACCAAATATCGACAACAATGTTTACAGTATCGTATTGGTTGGGGAATCGAGTGGTAATCTTGGATTGGCACTGGTTGACGCGGTAGCTCTCCTGCGCAGGGGAGTTGAGTTCAAGAAAAAACTGATTTCATCGCTAACTTATCCGGCATTTATGATGTCAATGGTGGTTGTAGTGATCTTTGCATTTGCATTCTACCTGATGCCAATGATAGAGGATTTTGTAAAAGATCTTGGAGGCGACCTTCCTCCGTTGGCGAAGATACTTAGCAAATTTGCAAAAGCTTTGACCTATGTATTGCCGGTTGTTGCTGTCGTCGGGATCATTGTTGTTATTTTGATCCCGATTATCAGGAAAAGTGCGATTGGGCGGTACAAAACGGATGAAATAATCCTGAATCTCCAACCGTTTTCATCCATGGTTAGGTTATCCATAAAGACAAATTTGACAAATGTCATGGCAACACTCCTATCGAACGGCGTGAATACGTCGAATGCCTTAGAAATAGCAAAACTGTCCATAGCAAATAAGGTGGCTCTCAAGAAATTTTTAAGCGCGAAAACGGATATTCTCAATGGTGATAGTGTGTGCATGGCATTTGAAAAATATGGCGTATTAGACGGCGAGGCATGCGATTTTTTGGCAGTTGGTGAAAAAACTGGCGATCTAGCATCGTCATTTAAATACATTTATGGGATGTACGTTGACGATCTCAATGCAACCATGAAGAAAGTCGTTGCTTCCACTACAGCTGTTGCATTGACGATCGTGTTTTCACTTGTAGGTCTATTCGCCTTCTCGGTTGTGCAGGTAATGGTCAGTGCTACGGCGGCAGCAAGTTCTATGGGAGGAGGCCTAGATTAGAATTTGCCTGCGCGGGTTGTGTTCTTGGAAGATGATAAAACTTGTAAAATCAGGCTATGGCAGAATGTTTCCATGCGAATAGAAGTGCACATTTGATCGATGGCAAAACGCTGTGCATCGAGTACGAATGTGACGTAGTTGGTCCACGTGGGGACCTGCACAATCCAGTGAAAATTCTTTTGAACGGATCGGCAATCGATTTTTACGAAGTGGAGTTCCTAAACCATTCTTTCGGTGAAAGGTATTGCTATTTTTCACATTGTGATGACATAGTTTTCACCTTGCCGTCGAAATACGCCAATGCCCTCAGTCGATCGGATGATTTTTTTCTGGCATGTCAAATATCTGGCTGGGGAGACGCTGTGCGATCCGACCGGTGGAAATTGGGAAATTTGCAGCTAAACGGCCATACTTTGGTGGGTCTAAAAATTGAAAAATGCCTGCTTCGCGATCCATTTCCATTCAAATTTATTTCTGCTGACGGTAAGTGGTGTTCCCCGGATGACGATTCGCCAAATGTTCAAATTTCAGAAGCTAGTGCGGTAAACTTTTTTTTCGCCCCGAATGTAACGGGGAACAACGTCATTTGCTATTCACTGAAAAACACCGCTTCACTTTTCGATGAATTGGACGTGATTTTCGCCGATGGAGTGCGAATTGGTGCGAGTTTTTCCCGATGGATATCTTCTCTGTATTGTGATATCCCACTCGGCGCGATAGTTTCCGAAAATTCTACAACATTTTCGGTGTTTGCGCCCAGAGCTACGGCTGCTAGGGTGGCAATTTTTGATAAAAAAACACCATCACCCGCGTACTATCAAATGCTTCCCTCGGACGACGGAGTTTGGCGTACGGAAATTTCAAAAAATCTGATCGGAAATTATTACCATTATCAATTTCTATCCAAGGACATCTCCGACTGGGATAGTGCACCGAAGGTCCTCGATCCGTACGCCAGGGCGGCGGTGACCTCGAACGGCCCGGGAATAATCCTTAGGGATGACGATTTTGTTGCGGACGATGACTTTAGAGCGCCAAATTGCAAAGATTTAGTGATCCTGGAAATGCATCTGCGGGATGTACTGGCAAATTCGCCATCAACTGAACCTTCGAATGGAAAATTAAATTTTTCAGATTTGGAACAATACCTTGGGAGAAAGGACTGTTACCCACGTATCCTTGGTGTGAATTGCGTTGAATTGCAGCCGATTCAAGAATTCGATTACTCCAAAAAGGAGGATTACCACTGGGGATATATGCCTGCTAATTGGTTTTCTCCGGCGAGCACCTACGCGAAATGTCCTGAAGATGCTAGCCAGGTCTTAGAGTTGCAAAAATTAGTAAAAGCGTTCCACCGTGCTGGCATGGCGGTTATTCTGGATGTTGTGTATAATCATTTCGGAGACACTGGACATTTGAAAAATATAGATAGCGCATACTATTTTAGACGCAATCGGGACGGAAGCTTCACAAATTTCAGCGGCTGCGGCAACGATTTTCGCACGGAAAGTCCGATGGCGGCAAAGTTAATAGTTGATAGTTTAGAATATATTATAAAAACATACAACATAGATGGTTTTAGATTTGATCTCGCCGAGTTACTGTCCGCGAACTTTTTAGATTTTTTACAAAAAAGATTGAAAAGCGTAAAAAAATCGATTGCCTTGATGGCTGAGCCGTGGAGTTTTCGTGGCAACATCGGGACTTCGATGCAAAAATTGCCGTATTCTGTCTGGAATGATGAGTATAGGGATTTTGTTAGGAGCTACGTGTTGGCCAACGGTAATTTCAATGGTTTGCGGTATTTTCTGTGCGGTAGTCTTGATTTTAGGTCTGGATTTCCTGGTCAGAGCGTGAACTACGTCGCTTCACACGATGACCGTGGCTGGGTGGATAATATCACGGAAAATTCGCACAACGACGGTAGTGCGCCGACGGAGAATGACTGTCGGCGCACGCGGTTGGCGGCGGCCATTTTGATGCTATCGATTGGGATTCCGATGATAGCCGAAGGCCAAGATTTCATGGCATCGAAGCACGGCGTCAATAACACCTACAATCGTGGAGATTTGAATGCCCTTGATTACGGACTAATTGAAAAAAACCGCACAACCCACGAATATTTTAAACAGCTGATAAAGTTTAGGTTATCGGAGTGCGGCGATGTCCTTCGCCTGGAAAATGTTCCAAGCAAAACCTATTTTCGGTTTTTTCCGTCGCAAACGACTTCTGCATGCGCACTGATGTACAACGCCGATGGAACGTTCAATCGGAAAAAATTGTTATTCGCCATAAATCCGCACTTCAGCGAAGAAGCAATAAATTTCATGGACATAGATTTAGTCCATTGCGAAATGTTTGCCGATGAGGACAGTTTTTTCCCATCTCCGAAGAAGTTTTGTGACAAATTTTCCAATAACACACTAATCATGCCACCGCTTTCTTGTCGTATCTACGCCTGCGATTTCGCCCGTTAAATTTTCCAAATTGGCCATATCGCGGCCCTTCTGGAAGACGGAAGATGTGGAACGAGAACATATTGCCTTCGGCGATCACTGGCAGCGGCTTATCCATATATAGTCGTCTTACTTGAGAAAAGCATTCTATTTGACGATACTTAGCAGTGAAATTCCCATTTTTTGGAATGGAGGATATGCTTTTCTCGGGTAAGATGATTATATATTTGGCGGATATGTTTTGATATTTTTTAAATTTTTACACTTGTTTTTTTATGTTAAAATATAATAATTTGACTGCCATGTTAGTGAGATTCCGTTTTTATTTGATGTTGGTAATTGCGGCGCTGTTCGTCGAAAATTTTACTGAGCGTTGCTACGCCGACAGTTCGCATAAGTCGTGCGAAAATAATCAAGGAATCCCAGTCGATCAGAATTTTGAAAAGGCGCTCGAACGGTATCCAAAGGCCGTAGAACATGAGGATTCTTCGGCACAAAATAATATCGGTGTAATGTACTACAGAGGCGAATCTGTCGATCAGTGTTTCGAAAAGGCATTCGAGTGGTATTTGAAGGCCGCGAAGCAAGGGGACGATATGGCACAATACAACCTTGGGCTAATGTACTACAGAGGCGAATTTGTCGATCAGAGTTTTGAGAAGGCATTCGAATGGTATTTGAAGTCCGCGGAGCAAGGGAACGATGCGGCACAATGCAACCTCGGGTTGATGTACTACAAGGGCGAATTTGTCAATCAGAGTCCTAAAGAAGCGTTCGAATGGTTTTCCAAATTCGCGAAACAGGGATATTCTTTTGCACAGTACATGCTCGGGTCGATGTGCTACAATGGCGAATTTGTCAATCAGAGTCTTGGAAAGGCGTTCGAATGGTTTTCAAAGTCCGCGGAGCAAGGGTACGGTACAGCACAGTATAGTCATCTTACTCGAGAAAAGCATACTGAATGGCATCGGCAAGGGATGCAAAGAGATGGAGGATGGAGGAAAGTTTTCGCTTGGAGTTAGCCCAAAATTTTTCGATGGGATTGGAA
>JAISXS010000011.1 GCA_031270385.1 Puniceicoccales bacterium
CGAGAAAAGCATACTGAATGGCATCGGCAAGGGACGCAAAGAGATGGAGGATGGAGGAAAGTTTTCGCTTGGAGTTATAGTCATCTTCCTCGAGAAAAGGCACACTCCTCATCCCAAAAAACGGGAGTTTTCCGTTAAATATCGTTGAGTAGCATGCCTTTTTCAAGTAAGATGACTATAGACATCGTCAAATAGAATGCTTTTCTCAAGTAAGACAAATATAGCAGGAAGATTCCCGTTTTTTTTGGAATATAGAGCACGCTTTTCTCAGGCAAGATGGCTATATTCAGTATCGCACGCGTGGGGAATCAGCTCAGTCGGTTAGATACTTTCACCACGGTTCGGAGGTGGCGCCGGTTCAGACCAAGTATCCCCCCCGCTATGTTCCGGTCCAACAGATGTTCTATACCAGGCACCGTCGTCTGAATGTGGAGATTTGGCAAAGCCGTTAAACCGATTGAAATTGGAACACAAAAACCTCTGGGACATCGTCCTCTTCCACGATTCTTACGCCATTATTGATCTGTTCTTCAAATTCATCCATCTCGTCAACGATAAGTTTATGTTTGACAAGGACATCTTGTCCAATTTTCGTAGAGGGAGGCACGCCCCCTTCAGGCAAACCATCTAAAAGTACCAGGTCCGGTAATACATTCGGGGACACTGGTCTTTCAAGGCCTTCTGCGCTGAACATGGCATCAATCTCCTTTTCGTCGGTCACTGTACATAGGCGCGACCACTTATTAAGAATTAGACATTCGCCAGAATCTACTTCCGTATCGGAAAAGACTACCGTAACTGGCACTTTGGTTTGCTTGGTTTGTCCGTTGTTATCGGAAACATCAACAGATGTGGCGAAAACTTTCACACTTTTTATTTTTCTCTCAGAAAGTGAACGAGGCAGGCTTTCTACGGAAAATTCCCGTACGTGGATGTTACCCTCCGTCGGCCAAGTACCATAATCCTTGCAAACACTGAGTATTTCGCGTCTTGATTCTTTATCAAGGAGTCCATAGTCTTCGGTACTTTTATCAATATATAGTTATCTTACTCGAAAAAAGCATTTTATCCAACGATATTCGGCGGGGAATTTTTCCACCATATAGCTGTCACACCCTGCAAAGGCATCCTATCCAACGATACTTGGCGGTAAAGTTTTCCTTTTCATAAAGGAAAACACGCTATTATCAGGTAAATCCCCGCCAAATATCGTTGGATGAAATGCTTTTCTCAAGTAAGATAACTATAAAGGTACATCACTTCTGGAGGAACATGCTCCGCCGTCAAATTTCTGTGTTTTGTATTCATAATTTTCCTTGTCTTTTTTCTTACAAAGGCTTTCTGCCAGGAGCAGAAAAATGTTTTCTTGTCAACTCAAAAAATGTCTTTTTAGGATAGGACAATTATAGTCATCTTCCCCGAGAAAAGCATGCTCCCCCGTTTTCCAAGAAACGTGAGCCATGCCAATAAATGTCATTAGACAGATGCTTTTTTCAAGTAAGATAACTACATAGTTGTTTCATTTGAGAAGGACATTCTATTCAATGACATTTGGCGGGAAAATTCTCATTTTTATGAAAAAACATTCCCTTCTCAAGTAAGATGACTATACATACCTAACCTGTCTTTTTGTAGTTTACCGTCATCTTCGGCATCTCTATGTATTGTTTGGTGTGTCCGCCAAGACATTGCTTGACAAATTTCTCCGACAATTCGTTGTCCTTCTCGAATTCGTTGATACTCATATGTATCGAGGTTTTGGCGCTCGAAACGTCCATAAGCTTCCTTTTTGTAGCTTCTATGACGTCACCCAATTTTTTTATTGGCTATGCGAGCTGCTTTGGAAATAAACGGATTTCGGCGTCTCACATGCTCCATACGACCGATTTGAAATTTCAATTGAAGCCGGCAACCCCGGGAGCTTCTCAGTTTCGCCCGAGTAATTGTTCTTTACTTACCTCATCTACACTTATTTGCGGCATGTTTTCGTATTCACTAGATCCGCGTCCAAAAGCTATCTTGGCGAAACTTTTTATTTTTTCTCTGATCTCGAAGAGATTAGCCTTACAGACATCACTCTGTATTTCTAGATCATCTAGATCATTGGCTTCGCTTTCGTAATATTTCAAACAGCTGGTAAAATCCTTGATTTTTTTAGAATCAGCACTTGTCGGAATATTTGGTCTTATGTATTCCAGACACTCAACTGCGAATTTGCATACAGCTGCATAATCGTTCCGTGACATACTGACCTTGCCGTTAAGTCCGCTATTTCCACGTACAGTAATGGGCGCTGGTGGTTTTAGCCCTGGATCTGCGGCATTTTTTACGGAGCCGCTCGCTAAAACATTGTTCGTCGACGATAGTTTTGATGTCTGTTCTGTCTGCGGACCTTCCTCCAGTAACAGCGGGGATACGGGCAATGCTATAGAGTTCGATCCTCCACAGCAATTTGCCGTAGTTACAGACAGTAAATTTTTGTACGCGCCGCCCTTTTCGTCCACGTATTTTCCATCCTTCTTGGTGAGAGAAGCTGACCCTACATTTTGCGACGTCGTCGATTCGCCGGAATAAGTGTGTCGCTTCACCGAGACTGCGGCGCGACCGTCGCCATTAGCGGGTGTTAAACTATGACTATCCACTCGCATTAGTTCCGGATTTCCGATCACCACACGCGATCCGCGGCCTGAGAGCGATGAGCTACCGACATTTGACACTGAATTCTTCCCAATATCAGCATCCTTTTGTCCAACTTTAGGCTCCTTTTTAAAATAACTGAAAAGCCTTGCAAAAATGCCCTTTCCTGTCTTGTTAGACGCCGTCTCGTTGCGAGTGAATGCTTGTTTTCTGCTTACATCCATGCAAGTAATTTTATAAACAATTATCAAGTTTGCAAGAAATGTTTTTATTTTCCATAATTACGTCGATTAGAAACGGCTTAACGAGACCATGCCAGTCGAAGAAAAAATTCTATCCGTGGAAACAGCCTACGCCCTAAACACTGCTCCGAGATTTTTTCCCATGAACACCGAAATGGTTATAATCATTATGGCAAGAAATGTCATCGCCCATACCCCAAGGGAACAGGCCAGAAATGGACCCTCGCCCAGCAAGTTCATAAATTCGTAAATCGCCTTCGTTATCGGGTAATACTGCTGCTTTTGCGCAAGAACTAGGGAATCCGAAACCTCTAGCATGGTTTGTGAAAATACCAGAAGACCACCGGCAAGCAAATTCGCAATTATTAGCGGAAAAGTTACCCTAATCCCGGCCTTCACAGGTGAACAACCAAGACACTGCGCAGCTTCCTCATACGTGTAACTCATCTGCTGCAGACCAGCAACGGCCGATCGCACCATAAACGGCAACCTTCTAATGGCATAGGCAATCACCAACAACATAGTCGGATTAGCAACCGGGTTTAGAAATGAAAACGCCCTTCCCTTTTGGCTCATAGCCAGATATCCAAACGCCATCACAAGACCCGGAACCGCTAGCGGCAACATCGTCATCGCATCGAGAACATTTCGCAACCTCAACTTCGACCGCACTATGACGAACGCTATCATTATCCCAAAGATCACAGTGGCAAGTGTAGCAAACCCGGAATACACCAAACTGTTCTGTATGGACGGGATAGTGAGCGGGTGGGCAAGTGTGGTCCTATAATTGTCGAAAGTCCAAACATTGGGCAGTATCGAATTATACCAATCCCCCGCGAACGATGTCAATACCACGGCTATATGCGGCATCAATGCGACAAATGTTACCCAACCAAACGAACAGCAGCACATCAGCTTTTTCAAAAACCCCGTCTTCACGGCGGATGCTGCATGGGACGCCTTTGCCATCATGGAATAATCCTGGCGGCCCGTAAGCAATTTGCCAATCAAATAGAATGCCAACGACAAAATCAACACCACACTTACCAGTGCGAATGGCGATTGATTGTCATTGATTTCTTTTAAGCCATGAAAAATCTGCACGGAAACCACACGGTTGTAATCGAAGATCAATGGCACACCGAGCTCAGTAAACGACCAAATAAACACCAATGTCACGCCAGCAAAAACTCCAGATCGCATCAGCGGAAATGTTATTCTGAAAAACCTTCTTAATCCATGGCAACCAACGCATCCAGCGGCCTCATCCAGTGACGGATCAATGTTTGCCAACGTGGCAACCAGGTTGAGATACAATATCGGATACAAACTTATAGCATTCAGAAAACACATCCCAATCAACTTATAGTCGCCCAGCCAATCAATTAGGTGCGCACTATCGATCACGCCAGCCCTAAGAAGAATTGCATTCAACATACCACGGACGCCGAAAATATGGTGAACCCCGATCGCACCAACGAATGGCGGAAGCATTATCGGCAACAGAACTATATTTGTAAAAAATCTTTTTCCAGGAAATTCATAACGGTCTGCAAAGTACGCGAGCGGCAGCGCTATTACAAACGCCATCGCCGTCGTGACAGTCGCAACGAAAATCGAATTTCCTATGCTGATCATATAAGATCTATTCCTGAAAATTGCGATAAAATAGTCGAATGTCAAACTACCGTCAAAACCAATGAATCCGCCACGTAACACTTGAAAAATCGGCCATATGAAAAACACGGCAAACAACAGAAACGCTAAACAAAATACTGCTATGGAACATTTTTTCACAAATCACAAACGCAATCCATACCCATTTATGTGAATTAAAACAAGTACTACCAATTCTTTTCCTCGGGAATGTTGAGCGATTCATCGATCTCGCTATCGAATTCAGACAAGTCGACGGAATCTTCCGGTGGCTGGCCATCATCCACATCATCGTCCAGGCTGTAACCAAGCGGGACATAGTCTAAAACCGACACGATTTCATCAAAAACATGCATTTTTACGCCCGAAATATACCTCTCCTGCTGCTCCGCATGGAAAATATCCTCTATCTCCTCGGCATTCAACGGCTGCTTAAAATCTATGCTCGCATTCAGTAACTTCACGCGCATGGCCATTATGTGGTCCATAAATTCCACGAATGGACCTTCCTGTTCCCCAACAATATTCGGCAAACAAAAAACACGCTCCCTTGGGCTGAAGACATCGTCTCTCGTTTCTCGCAGCCTTAGCATTTCTTTGGCGGTCTCCCTCTCGATCGCATAGGTAATGAACGCACTACTTACTATTTCATTATCCAGACCGTACGGTCGTAGCTGGTCGAGCAAGTCCACCATGTGTTCGACCTGCTTGGGATCTATTATTCCAGACGACCCCGCATCCAAATTGACATCATCCCCAGCCTCGTGAACCCACCAATTGTAATCATCCCCAATGCACACGACACACCAACTATTCCTATTGATTGATTCATCTGCCGACATTTTCTACGGTAGCTCGCGGATCTTTAAATAAAAAATTCGACTCCCGTAAAGAAAAACCCGTCAAATTTCACGGAAAATGATGGCCGAGTCATACATTGTTTTAGTCTAGATACATTTAGCCGGAAACTTTCCGCGAACCACACAGCATTCACCTCACAAAAACGACATTGGAGCGATGGAGCACTTCTTAATAAAGATCACCAAAAAAACTTGACACGGTGCCAAGTTGCCGGCACAATCCCGACGCGTGGGCTTGTTGACGAAATTCTTCAAGACTGGCTCTGCAGGCGGTGCATGGGAAGTCGTGAAGTCTGTGGCCGTCGTCTCAGATTCATATTTCCTGTTTGAGGAAAACGGCCTGCCGCTGAATCAGTTGAAACGCAATGAGGTTTCCATGCTGGCGAAAGAGACAATCATCAGCATGGTGCCGGCGGGTGCGCACGAGACAGCATCTGGTTTTTTTGTCGATGGGGAAAAGAGCTCGATGGTGACATTCGTTGCGTCAAGGGAGCGGTTATTTTCCGAAATTTCACAGCTTACATCGTGTAAGTACTGGGTCCCGGAGAGATTTTTCCGCGAAAGAGTGTCCAATGAATACAAATTTCCATCCGAACAAAAGTGCCTAATTTTAGAAATCGAAAGTGGAGGATTCTGTTCCGTCAACGGAAAAAAGGTCAAATTGTTTGTCGAAGATTTCTGGAATGTCGAAATGCACGGCGACAGCGAAAAAAGCATTAACAAAAAAATAGAATTCATAGACGGCTTTTACGGAAGGGCAATTTTCCCCGTGCTATCAGTAACAGCCGGGTTACTGTTGCTGTTCATCGGGTTGGTTGTTGCGAATTTCACAGCCAGTGCACTGGAAAGAGCGATCGTGGCAAAACAATCCGAGGTTGATCACATAATCGAACGTTCGAAGCTGCGTGACGAGATATCAACGTTTTCAGCCAGCAAATTGTCGTATTTCAGACGTCTGAAAACCATGGCTGACTTGCGTCCTAGTGAATTGATATTTAATGCATTTTCCTCAAAGGGTGGGATCGTAGACGTTGTCGGAGAGTGTGATTCAGTGGCGACGCTGAACGGATTCATAGTAAATTTAAAGAAAGCATCTGGAGTAACGGAAGTGTCGGAAAGTAACGTTACCTCCTCACAAGATAGTGTTTCTTTCAACCTCAAAGTGAAATTTTTGTGAACACAAAGGTCAGTCTAAAGGGAACCGCTGGCCGAGTTTTATCGCTGCCAGCCAGGGAGAGAGCGATATTTTTCGTGCTTG
Organism: Puniceicoccales bacterium; assembly: GCA_031270385.1. GTDB lineage: Bacteria > Verrucomicrobiota > Verrucomicrobiia > Opitutales > JAIRKQ01 > JAIRKQ01. Next base: position 6,657 of record JAISXS010000011.1, read on the forward strand.
TGTGTGCCATTGGTATTGTCCTGGCACTTTCATCATTCCTGGCATTTGTGTCATTTGCCAAAAAATTAAGCCACAATAAGACACTCGTGGCAACGCAGGAGGAATGGCTTTCTCAAAAAGATGTCATAGAAGGTGACATCGAAAAACTTACGAAGGATTCAGCGTACGCCAGAGGGGGAAATTTTCCACAAGTAGAGTCTAATGTGGAAAGTATCGCCAAAAAGACGCGTGCCGGGTATTCGTTCGGGAGAGACCGTAAAGAGACAATCGGAAACGCCACAATCTACAGATTAAAAGTTTCTTTGAATGGTATTTCCATGGGAAAGTTAATCGATTTTGCCAGAGAAATTGAATACGTCGGAACAAACGTCACAATATCGGAATTTCGAATAAACGCTAAAGATAACGAGTTGCTGGATTCCGGTGCCATCATTTCGGTATTGAGTAGGAAAGAGGGATGAGAGATGAAGAATAAACTGCTAATATTTATTTTCCTAGTCCTCGGACTGCATGATTTGTATGCAGACGACGGGACGTTTGATGATAGGCAACGGGACACAGCGATGAATGTGTCGTTGGCCAGCGCTCCGCTGTCGCAAGTTCTGCGCACACTTGAAGAATTGACTGGCAAGAGTGTACTGCGCGACAATAGTCTGCAGGAAATACAAATTTCCCTGCAAACTAGTGGTGGTATCAGTCGGAATGAGGCAATTTCAGTCATTGAAAGTGCACTCGCGATAAATCACGTTGCCATCGTAGAACTCGGTGATGGTATGCTAAAGGCAGTTAGTCTAAAATCGGCGCCGTCCCAATCTCCGAGATTTGTAGAGGGATCACTCCAAAAACTACCGCCGAGCGAAAAAATTTGCTCAAAACTTTTTCAGTTGAAATTTCTGCACGTCACTGAATTTTCAAAATTAATAGGAAAGCTGCTAAATCCGGAACTTTCCTCGGCAATCGTCTTTGAAGAGTCAAATTCCGTGTTGATAACGGATTCCATATCGGCACTACAGCGCATAGAGCTGATACTCAGCAAAGTTGACATACCGAAGCATTCGGTGATTGATTCAAAGATTTTTCGCATAAAGCACGGGGAGGCCAAAAACATATCCGACTTATTGAATAAGATAATCAGAGGTCAACACGGTAAAAGCGGTGCTGCAAGTGCGCTTGGCGAGGAACTGCTTAGCAATTCATCGTTTAGATTTTCAAAAGGCTTAACCGTGGAATGTGATGAACGCAGTAACTCCGTGGTTGTTTGTGGAACACCGAGTGACATTGAACACGTGGAATCCGTGATAGGTCAAATCGATGTTTTGTTGGATCAAGTACGGATTGAAGTTGTCATCGCCCAGGTTACGCTTGCAAAAGGGCAGTCATCCGGCCTGTCCAATTTCTCGTTTAACTACAACGCCAAAGATGGTAACAAAGATAGTAAACCAGAAGGGGTTGGTACCGATGGCAAGGACGGGGGCGGGAAACACGAACCGTCAATGGGAACGGGAATCAGCGGTGTACAAGGCATGGAGTCTCCATTTTCTGTCGCTGGTAATTTGAAAAATTTTTCTCTAAACCTGGTATTTAACAAAGCAAAAACAGACTCCAACGTGGCCGTGTTGGCCGCGCCAACGATAGTCACGACACACAACAGACAAGCATCGGTTGAGATTAGCGAATCTATTCCCATTGTCAAGTCAGAAATAATGGCAGGGGCAATGGGGGCGACGCAATCCTCAATTAGTTACAAGGACATGGGGATAATACTCATTGTTAAGCCACTGATCGGCGTCAATGGTGTGATACAGTTGGAAATCAGCCAAATGATAGAGTCGAGAACTTCAGATGTCACTCTCAACAAGAACACATTTCCATTGACATCCAAGCGCTCCGCCATGTCCTTTGTGAGCGTGTACGACGGTGATACAGTCGTTTTGGCCGGATTGCAACAAAAGGAAACTTCTAAAACCGGTGGCAAGGTGTGGCTCCTGGGCGATCTCCCAGTGATCGGTAATATGCTGTTTTCCCCAAAATCAAATTCTGAAAAGGTAACAGAACTAGTAATATTTATCAAACCGACGATTGTTTCCAATCCGACAAACGAAGGGGCCTATGCCAAAAAAATGATTGACGGATTACCAGAAGTAATAAAGGATGACATCGAATACTACAAGGAAAATGGAAAATTTCTGCCGACACCTCAGCCAGAAAAGGAGGAAAAAAAATCAACCAATAGTGAAGCCGCTGGCACCGTACAAAGCTGGACAAAGGTTCCTTCAACACCACAATTGGAAAGAGCAAATAAAACGAACTTGGAGTCGCGTAAGCACAGCGACGGAAAGTCCGGCCCAGTCGAACACCAACGGGCTCCCAGTAGCGCTACAAAAAAGATAAAAACTATTGGTAAACAAAATAGGCCTAGCCCAAGAATTCGATAGTCATGAAATTGAGCGAAGTAGTCTTTGCCACAGTGTTGTTCGTGTGTACACAGGTTCACGGTGGGGAATTCGATTCATTGATTGAAAACTCGCCGTTCGTGAAACTGTCGCGGCGCGCCAATGGAGACGCCGGAGCATGGTCTGCTAAGCCGGTCTACGAACTCACAACCGTCATCATAACGGACAGATACAAGACATTTAACATATTTGTTGTATCGGAAAACAAGAACGTATGGATACGGGAAGGAGAAACGGTGGATGGAATATCGGTGGATTCGTACGATGTGAAGACGAAGACTCTGCGCTTTCATACCAATGTGGAAAAAGATATTGCCGTTCGCCTAAAAAATGCTGATTGATCTAGCATTTCGTAAGAAATATTATATCTACATAATTTTTCTCTGATTGGTAGTTATGGATGTTCTCACGGAAAAGTTGTCTGAACTTGGGAAAGAAAACCTCGAGAAAATAATGGCGGAGCCGGTACAACGCCGCGCCGTTGTCTTGGCGAGCGTGCTCGGTAGCGAAAATGAAAAGGAGGCGATCGTCTGGTTGTGCGATGTTCTTGGGATTCCGTTTGTCAAAGAATTCAAACTTTCCGCCGAGTACGTAAAAAAGCTTCCTTCGGCATTTTTCACTGTCAATGGAATGCTGCCCATACAAGACGTAACCGGCGAAAATAAATTGTGCATGGTAAGTTGCTGGCCGGTTGGAATAAAGACATACCAGCAGGTGGAAGTATTTTGTGGCAAGCGCCCGGAAATATACCTGGGAATTCCACAGGACATAATCAGTGAAACGACGTCCTACTTTGGATTTGACAAAGATGGGGCAACGACGGTGGACGAAAGAAGTGAACAGGCGGAAAAGGAAACGGATGACGACGCCGCTGTCGTAAAATTCGTCAATGATGTCATTCGCCGGGCGCTGCGATCGAGGGCGACGGACATTCACTTTGAGCCACAAAGAAACGCTCTGCAAATAAGGTACCGCATCGATGGGGACCTCGTTCCAGTGCGTGTGCCGGAAAATTTGAGAAAGTTCCAGGCTGCTGTTACGTCGCGCGTAAAAATAATGGCATCCCTGAACATTTCAGAAAAACGTCGGCCACAGGATGGAAAAATTTCATTCAGGGATGGCCAGGATATCGTTGATATCCGTGTATCCACACTTCCAATCGTCTACGGCGAAAGCATCAGCCTGCGCCTCCTAGTCCAGGGTGGCAACGCGCCGGTTTCTTTGAGCGAGTTGAACATGTCGGAATATCAACTTAAAATAACTGAAAAAGCATTGAGTAAGCCCCATGGAATAATTTTGGTAACGGGACCAACTGGATCCGGAAAATCTACGACATTAAGCTCATTTCTCCGCCACGTTTATTCCCCGGCCGTCCGATTGATCACCGTCGAAGATCCGGTAGAATACGAGATCGCTGGGGTAAACCAGGCACAAGTTCACGCCGAAATCGGACTGACATTCGCTAGCATACTGCGTTCCATACTGCGCCAAGATCCTGACGTGATAATGCTCGGAGAAATAAGGGATACCGAGACTGGTGATATTGCCGTACGTGCTGCCGTCACGGGACACTTGGTTTTAAGCACATTGCACACAAACGATGCCGTTGGATCAATAACGCGATTGAAAGATATAGGTATCGCATCCTACATGATCGCTTCTGCGTTGGAAATGGTTTGCGCTCAGAGGCTTGTGCGAAGACTTTGTCCGCACTGCGCAAGGGAATCGGAAAAGCTGAACACACAGAAAGAGTTGGAAAGACTGCGAGATCTTTTCAAATTAAAGAAGCTTCCGGAAAACATAAAGCTTATGGAACCGGTCGGATGCGAACACTGCAATGGAATAGGCTATCGCGGGAGAATGGCCGTCTTCGAAATTCTTGGAATGGATGAAAATATCCATGAAGCGACCGTGTCCGGGGCACCAGAATCTGAAATCAGAAACATAGCGACTGCCAGTGGCATGACATTTCTTGCCCAGGACGCATTTGCACGCGCATGCGGTGGATTGACGACCGTTGAAGAGGCTATCCAGCTGATACCATAGCTAATTTTATAACTTCGCTACCAAACCGAAGATTATAGTCGTCTTGCTTGAAAAAGGCATTCCGCTTAACGATACTTGGCGGAAACATTCCCGTTTTTTTTGGAATATAGTTATCTTCCCCGAGAAAAACATATTCCCTATTCTAAAAAACGGGAATTTTTCTGCTAAATTAGAATGCTTTTCTCAAGCAAGACGACTATAGAGGATATCCGGGGAAGATAACTATAGTCATCTTCCCCGAAAAAAGCATGTTGTTTTTTTATGAAAATGGGAGTTTCCCTCGCCAAGTGTCGTTGAGCAAAATGCCCTTCTCAAGCAAGACGACTATAAACTCGCATCAACCGTCGATCGCAAGGTGTTCCAGGACGCTCAGGGCACAAATTGCTGCCGTTTCAGACCGTAGCACATTGCGACATATCCTGCATTCCACGAAGTTATTCTGCCTAAGGTAGTCATACTCTTCCCCGGAAAAATCCCCCTCTGGGCCTATGGCCATGCAAATGTTTGCAGCTGTCCGACTTTGTGCCACTGCCAGTCTTAGAGGCTTGGAATTTTCACCCAGGCCACCAAAAAATTTTGCATCAAAATTTTCAGTGCAAATTTCCCTAAGATTTTCGCAGTATGAAATTTTTGGGAGGAATGGATTTCCGGACTGTTTGCACGCTTCCACGGCAATGATTTCCCATCGTTTGAGCTTGCAACAAACCTTATCTTTCAACTTGCATTCCGCATTTTGTGTGCCGCAAAATATTACGGCTGTCACCCCGATGGCAGTCGCTTCCCGGACTACGTAATCGCTGTTCATATTTTTCAACACCGCCTGTATCAGAGTAAATGACCGTGTGGGCTTATTTCTTTTTGTAATTTTCTCAATTTTAATGGTGGCGTGTTTTTTCGTTGCAGCTGTCAGTTTGCCACTGGCGGTAGTGCCATCGCCATTTAAGACAGCGACCGTTTCTCCGATACGTGTGCGTGTCACGACGCAGAGATGATAGCTTTCTTCCTCCGAAAGTTCGACGATGTCACCAACGATATCACCCCTGTAGAAACACCTTTGCATAGATATTTTGTTTGCAAAATTTCTGTGAAATATTTTGCTTTGTTCAACAATTTATGAACGCAAATT
>JAISXS010000052.1 GCA_031270385.1 Puniceicoccales bacterium
TCCTTCGCTCTGTGATTCTCGAAATACTTTACTACCCTTTCCCTCAGATCTTTCGAATAGTACATCTCGCTCTTACCTACTATATTTTTAAACGCCCTCGTCAAGGGGAATTGCTATAATAGCTGGCATTGGAAATTTTTCCATAAGATTTTTTTGCATGACGCCGCTCATCGAAACAAATAAATGTCGATATTTCCTCGTCTCCAGCAACATAAACCTCGCCATCTGCTACAAATTATTCGTGGGAAGCGTTTTTAAAAATTACAAAAAAATAGTATACCTGGATGCTGATACAATCGTGTGCGAGGATATTGCCAATTTATTCAATATTGACCTACGTGGCAAGGCTATCGGCTCCGTTATGGATTCGTGTTTGGTTGGTGAATTGCACGCAAAACGGACAGAACATGCAACGGAAACCGAAAAACATTTCAACTCAGAGATTATGTTGATGGATGTCGGCTCAATTAGGAAGAAAAAATACGAAAAACAATTCATAGAAATCGTCGGTGAGGGTGAAAAAATGTCCCACGACCAGGACGCAATAAATACTGCCATGCAAAGAGATGGATACGGCGATGTTTTACACATTGATAGTGGATGGAATTGCTCACCGGGCAACAAAGGGAACCACAGTTCCGCAAAGATCATTCACTACCGCGGCGGCTGCAACAAGCCGTGGTTTTACAAGTGTGACCTGGCAGAACACTGGTGGAAATACGCGAGGATGACGCCGTTTTACGAGAACATTCTTTTTGAGAGGATCGCTATCGAAACACAACGTGCAGCAAAAAAGACCCTCCATGGAATTAAAATTTCCACGCCGCACAACAGATTATTGTATTTCGGCCGCTATTTGTTATACAAACTCCTTGGGAGGATTTTCCCTATTGCTAAATACAGACGAAAATTCCGACAAAAAGCACAGCAGCGTGCAACGGCGCCACAAGTGGCGTATTTCAAATATTTGCGCTATAGTGTTTTCGGAACAATTTTCCCAGTGGCGACTCGCAGGACAAGGTACCGGCAGAAAGCGGCACAATATAAGCAATATTTCAAATGCATCGGAAATTGACCCGAAGTGCCATAGATGACGCAGTGGTTCTTAGCAAATTCCTGCCGGTGACAGCGGTGCCCGTCGTTGCTTCGACCTCCGAATAGCGGAACAATTTCTGGTTCTGAGGTTTACACGATGAATAAAGTTTTGACAAACTCCTAGCCATGAACATTGCAACACTGAAAATTTTCATGGAGGAGCGAATGTTCGTTGACGAAGTACACAACGTGCGGCTGGCCGCTGGAAACGGTGGTGACGGATGCCTCAGCTTCCGTCGGGAAAAATTTATTCCCAAAGGCGGACCGAACGGAGGCGATGGCGGAAATGGCGGAAATGTAATCCTTGTCGGCGATGAGAACACAAGTGATCTGAGTGTTTATCGATTCAAGCCGCATGCTAGGGCAAAAAATGGCGGTCACGGCATGGGAAGCGAAATGCACGGTCGCAACGGAAAAGATTGCCTACTGGTAGTTCCAGTTGGTACCGTCATTTTAGATGCCACAACAAAAAATTTCGTCACGGAAATAACCGGGCACTGCCAAAGGGTTATGCTGCTTAGGGGTGGTACGGGCGGCAAGGGAAATGTAAATTTTAAATCGTCCACGAACCAAGCTCCACGCCGCACAACTCCTGGAACTCCAGGTGAAGAAGGTACTTTCGACTTCATTCTTAAAACAATCGCCGACGTCGGACTGGTGGGATTTCCAAATGCTGGAAAGTCGACATTGACAACTCTGTTGACCCGTGCAACCCCGAAAATCGCCAGTTATCCGTTCACAACCCTGCATGCTAATGTTGGTATTATGACAGATGGTAGCGGGAACAACAGAGTCATCATCGCTGACATCCCAGGTCTGATCGACAGAGCCCATGAAAATCGTGGCCTCGGGATTCGCTTTCTCAAGCACATCGAGCGCTGTGCAATCCTTCTATTCTTGATAGATATGTCGGCAATGGACAATCGCTTGCCGGCGGACGATTATTCCAGTCTGCTAAATGAGCTGAGTTGCTACAACGAAGACCTTTTGAAAAAAGAGAAAGTTGTCGTGGCAAACAAAATGGATGCACCATCTGCCGCCAAGAATTTGGACACATTCCAGCGGAAACACGGGATGAATATCCTGAAGATATCGTGCGCGACCGGTAGTGGCATCGATGAGTTGAAGATGGTTTTGCGTAATGCGGTTCGGCAAAAAAAATGTAAAAATAGCGTCTTATCTTGCTAAGTAACACCTGCAAATTTATCATCACGGGTTCGCCATTATGTCGCGTGAGGGCCCAGATTGCGTTTTTACACCTGCAGCGATCGCATCTTGGCGCCGCAAATTAAACAAATTCGATATGGTGGAGTACTTTGGGCGGCGGCCATGTTCCATTGCGAAGGGGGTTTTCGCAACCGGATCCGTAAAAAAAATTGCGTTGGAGGACTGTGAAGCGAAAATCAATGCCTATTTTAACGGCGAATCGATAAATTTTAACATCAAGCTCGATGGCAATGGGCGCGTAGAAACATCCATTGACAAACGGAAGATTACGGCGCAAATCGTGACAATTGCCGCACTTATGGAGATAATAGTTCTCGTAAATTCGGCGAATGCCAGTAAAAAAAGCGACTGCAATGACCACAAAATCAGCGAAAACACAACCAAAGATGAGGGAAAACACCCTACGCAGCCGGATGGTAATTCTGGCGTGGAAAAAAATGTTTCCGTAAAACTGCACATGTGCGGTAACGATGTTGTGATGCGGGCATTTCTGGACAACTGCGAAACAAAACCGATCTTCATGCAAAACAGAAATTCCATCACCGTGATTTCCGGAAACGCTAAAAAAATGGCACTGCTGCGGCTACTGTTTTACGCGAAGAGGTCAAATTTTGAATTTTGCTCAGCAAATCGGGATTACCGCCTGAAAAATTTACGCATGGCAACGGATCTAATGCGTAACAAATTCGATGTCTGGGAAAAATATTTTTACGTGGAGCTTTCCCCGGAAATGCTACTACTGCGTCGCGGCATAATTTTCCCGGAAATCTGCGCAAAGGTGATTGAGGAGACAGCGGAATATGTAAAAATTGAGTGGTTGATTAATTCGGAATACGGAAAAATCGACTCATCAAATATGGTGGATTTGCTAAGGGCAAATGGTCGATCAATTTTCATAAAAGATGTTGGCGCAGTCGCGCTCACGGCTGACCAAATCTCGGTCATCAGACACGTGTTTTGCAATGACCAGCATGCCAAACTGCGCAGATACATGCTCCACATCCTGCTCAACCAGCACCGCATTCGCATCGACACAAGTGTGTGCAAAATCAAACACATTGGCGTGGGAATAGAAAAGTTTCCGCTGCCGGAATTTTTGAAAAATTACCAACGCGATGGCGTATACTCAATGCGGGCAATCCTGGATGCCGGATGTCACTGTCTGTTGGCCGATGAAATGGGCCTTGGAAAAACTTTGCAGGTTTTGGCCCTTGTGTGTTCCGATATGGAATCCGCCCATGTGCTGGTGGTATGCCCTGCAAGTGTAATTTCGGTGTGGCAGCGGGAGGTGGAAAAATTCTTCCCGGGAAAGACGACTGCCGTTGTCGACAAATTTTACAAATTTTCCTCACGACCAAATCTTCTGCTATGCAGTTATGTCCAGGCGCACAAAAATGTGAAATTGAAAAATTTGGCGTTCGACTATGTGATTTTAGACGAAGCACAGTATGCAAAAAATCCGCGGTCAAAAACTATGATAGCGTGCTGCAATATCGATAGCAAATACCGCATTGCCATAACCGGCACACCGATCGAAAACAATTTGACAGACATTTGGAGTATATTCAGGTTTTTGATGCCTGGTTTTTTTTGCGGCTACAAGCAATTTCAAGAGAATATTTGCAATCCGTATTTCCGCGATGACTTCCGCAAGCAGGTGGCAACATTTACAATAAGGCGGACGAAGCAATCGGTCGCCATCGAACTTCCGAAGCGAAATGAATTGGAATTGGTTTGCAAAATGAATTGCGGTCAAAAACATACCTATGACAAAATAAAAAGTAGCCTGAAATCGGCGTTGAACAAATACGATGCATCGAATTCCCGTGGTCGCATGAACATTTTGACGGCAATTACGCGGTTGCGCCAGGCTGCATGCGCCCAATTCATTCTCCCGGAATCGCTACGCAACGACAACTCTAGAGATTCCCAAAAAATTGACGCCCTAATGATAAAACTGGAAAATATCCACGCAAATGGGCAGAAGGCGATAGTGTTTAGCCAATTTCTGGAATTTTTGAAGGAGATAAAATCAAAAATTGAGGCCACGATTGGGAGAGTAAACGTATATTCTTTTACCGGAGCAACACGGAATCGAAAATCCGTCATTGAAGATTTTCAAAATTCCGATGGCAGTGCCGTAATGCTGATAAGCCTGAAAGCTGGCGGCGTCGGCATAACTCTTCACGCTGCGGAATACGTATTTTTGATGGAGCCATGGTGGAATCCGGCCGTAGAGGAGCAAGCGATTGCCCGCATCCATCGCATCGGACAGAAAAATATAACGACCGTCTATCGCATGATTTCCGAAGGATCAATCGAAGAACGCATGCGGCAAATACAGACATCGAAAAACAAATTATTCAACGAATTCATAAAAACTGGAGTGGACAACGTCGCGATGACGAATTTTTATTTAAAAAATCTGGAGTCTCTGCTAGATTGACTTCGTGGCGAAGGAAAAATTTAGCAGAAGGATTCGCAATCTGATAGCTGCATTCCGTGGGTTGCCGCCGGAGGAATCGAGGTCATTTTTGAAAGCGACGCGGCCAGTGGGGGAGACAATCGCCATATTGCTGAAAAAATTCGGGACAACAAGGGCTTCCCCCGAAATGGAGATTCACAGTAATTGGGCGGCAATCATTGGTGGTACCTTTGCGAACCGTTGCCACCCAGTAAAAATTTTGAACAATGATGTCCTAATTGTTCACAGTGGAAGTTCCGTAATTCGCTGCGAGTTACAAATGCAAAAGTCAAAAATTTTAGAAAATTTACACCGTCTACCCCATTGCAAAAAGATTTCCGACATTCGTTTTATTGCAAGTGGATGAAAAACTTTTTTCATGGACCAGAGGATGTTGGTACACCCGATTTACCGCATAACTGTTTTCATTGCAAAAATGATGTTTTGCGAGTTGTTCAACGGAGATGTTTATGGTGACGAAAACGTACCACGCCATGGCCAATGTTTGATCGCGTGTAACCACCTGAGTTACTTCGACCCTCCGTTCATCGGCAGTGCGGTACGAGGCAGGGAAGTATTTTCGCTGGCACGAAGCTCTTTGTTTTCCACGAAGTTTCGCCATTGGTTGTTCAGTAACATGAACTGCATACCTCTCAACAGGCAGAGTGGGGACATCCGTGCCATAAAGTCCGCCCTTCGTCTGCTGGCGAGGGGAGAATGTCTGATGATTTATCCGGAAGGCACGAGATCCAGCGATGGTACCGCTGGAACGCCACACGGCGGCGTCGGAATGCTTGCGTGTAAAACCATGGCGCCGGTTGTACCATGTAAGATTTTTGGGACATTTGAAATAATGAGCCGTAGCAGCAAATTTTTCGACTGGAACAAAAAAGCAACGATAGTTTTCGGAAAACCGTTGCCCCCATCCGATTACATTCCTCCGGGAAATTATCGTGAGAAATACAAGCTCGCTGCACAAAAAATAATGGCGACAGTAGAAGGACTATCCATCCCGGATGTGAAAATCTTGTAATTCGAGCCCATATAGTCATCTTCCCCGAGAAAAGCACACTCTCCATTCCAAAAAAACGGTAATCTTTCTGCTAAGTATCGTTAGACAGAATGCTTTTCTCAAGCAAGACGACTATAGTTGTTTTTTATATTTGGCGAAGAAATCCCCTTTTTTATGAAAAAAGAATACACTTCCGCTAGGCAGGATGACCACAAACATCATTTCGTCGCGGAAATCCGCACCACAGGCACGAAATACTGCCGCCGGAATTGAACCAATCCTACTGGCATTTGATGGAAAAAGGTCCCACAAAAAACTTGCTTTTTGCACCGCTACATTTTATTCAGTATCGCTCGCGTGGGGAATTAGCTCAGTTGGTTAGAACACCAGCATCACACGCTGGGGGTCGCCGGTTCGAGCCCGGCATTCCCCACCATTTTCCAGTTTAACGGAAGGTCCTATTCACATTAAAGAAACCGTATGGAAAATTTTGTGGTTCAGCAAAGCCGTCAAATCGATTGAAATTGGAACTCACAAAAACCTCTGGCACATTATGTTTTTCCGCGATTTTTACGCCCTCATCGACCAGCTCTCCAAATTCATCCATCTCTTTAAAGACAGATTCATCAATGGTAAATTCAGGCGGGGTCGGCGGTGGTGATCCCGGACTCATTGTGCCTCTGGCTAGGGCTTCAGTCATCTCTTCTGCGGTCATTGTATCCATACGCGATACCTGATGAAGACTTAGACTTTCACCGGAACTCACCTCAATCTCGGAAAGGACTACCCTAACTGACACTTCGATTCGCTTGATTTGTCCGTTGTCATCGGAAGCATCGACAGATGTGGTGAAAGCTTTCATACTTTTTATTTCTCTCTCAACAAGTGAACGAGGCAGGTTTACTAAGGAGAATTCCCATACGTGGTTGTTATTCTCCGTCGGCCAAACACTATAAGGCTTACAGGCGCGGAGTATTGCGCGTCTTGGTTCCTCATCAAGCAATCCATAGTCTCCAGTATTTTTATCAATATAAATGTATGTCGCTGTCGGGGTGACGTACCCTGCTTCCAAATGTTCATTTCCGTGGTTCATAATTCTCCTTGTTCTTTTCTCGTAAAGACTCCCTGCCAAAAGCAGAGAAATGTTTCCTTGTCAACTCAAAAAATGTCTTTTTAGGATAGGACAATTATAGTCATCTTCCCTGAGAAAAGCACACCCTTCATTCCAAAAAATGGGAATTTTTCTGCTAAATATCGTTAAATAGAATGCTTTTTTCGGGTAAGATGACCATATAGTTGTTTCATTTGAAAAGGACATTATATTCAATATAGTCATCTTATTCGAGAAGAGCATATTATTTTTCATAGAAACGGAAATTCCCCCGCTAGGCATCGTTGAGCGGAGTGCTTTCGTCAAGCAAGATGACTATAACATCTGGCGGAAAATTTTTCATTTCTATGAAAAAATATGCCCTTTTCAAGTAAGGCAACCGTAGTTGCCCCAATTGAGAAAAGCATTCTGTCTAACGATGTTTATAGTCATCTTCCCCGAGAAAAGCATACTGAATGGCATCGGCAAGGGACGCAAAGAGATGGAGGATGGAGGAAAGTTTTCGCTTGGAGTTATAGTCATCTTCCTCGAGAAAAGGCACACTCCTCATCCCAAAA
>JAISXS010000055.1 GCA_031270385.1 Puniceicoccales bacterium
CGAAAAATTTTGGGCTAAACTCAAACGAAAACTCAGGGATATCTTGCCTCTTTTCTCTTCCCTCGGCGATGCACTTTACCATGCTTTTTTGTGCCTTTCTTAACCGGAACTGCTATATACAGTCGCCACTCCCGACAAAGGCGTCTTATTATATATAGTCATCTTATTTGAGAAAAGCATTCTAATCTAACGATATTTAGCAGAAGGATCCCTGTTTTTGGAATAGTGGGTGTGCTTTTCTCGGGGAAAAATAACTATAATCCTCTCACTCGAAAAAAGCATTCTATCCAATGATATTTGGTGGGGAATCCCCATTCCTATAAAAAACAATATGCTTTCTCCAGGTAAGATGACTATACTTCTGTCGCAATGGCGGAACTATTGGCCAATATTTCGTCGCTGCGGATCCGGCTGCTGATGTTGCCCTAGCCCTGGTGCCCCCCCTTGTAAAAACTGCTGCTGCGTAGGCGAATAATTCTGTGGATTCGGCTGCTGCTGCGTATAAGGAGGCTGTGCATTCGGATCCGTCTGTTGTTGTTGCAAGTATTGCTGCTGCGTAGGCGAATAATACTGTGAATTCGGCTGTTGCGTATAAGGCTGTGCACTCGGATCCGTCTGTTGTTGCAAGTATTGCTGCTGCAAAAGCCACTGCTGTCGCCAGTATTGCTGCTGCAGAGGCGAATAACCCTGTGGATTCTGATACTGCACTTGTCCTGACGGTGCCCCTCCTCGTGGTAACTGCTGCTGCGCGTTCAGCTGTTGCGTATAAGGCTGTGCACTCGGATGCTGATGTTGCCCTGGCCATGGTGCCCATCCTTGTGGCGACCGCTGCTGCGTATAATGAGGCTGTGCACCCGGATTCAGCCGCTGATGTTGCCCTGGCCCCGGTGCCCCTGCCCCTCCTTGTAGCAACTGCTGATGCGGAAGCGAATAATTCTGTGGATTCGGCTGCGGCGTATAAGGCTGTGCACTCGGGTTCGGCTGCTGCGCGTTCGGTTGTTGTTTTTGCAGTTGACCCAAATACAACGGATTCCACTGGCCAAAATTTGGATAATTCAGATTCGGCAACTCTTGTTCCTCTTCCTCTTTTCTCGGCCAAAAGCGATCAAACTCCCGGTACAAGTAGTCCTCGTCATAATCTTCTCCAAACAAACCATCCAAACCGCTTTTCGGCGGCTTATGCTTCCCATCTTTCTGACTAGGTTTTGAACTCTCATGCTCAATCTTCTCATCCAACACGGCTGTGCCAGCCGACCGGGGCTGCTCATTCTTCCGAGTAGGCCCGAAATTTCCATTCTCATCGTTGTCCGACGGAGACGAAGCACCGGTATTGCTCGGCGTCACACCGCTCGATGATGGCGGCAGCTGTTGGTTTTCACCACGGAATTGCGGTGCACCACGCTCACCACCACGATTTTCCAACACATCACCGTCAGTATGCGACCGTAACCCATTTCCAATTCCCCCGCTTGAAAAATTTCGTATTTTCGAGCTCTCGTTTTTTGCTACTTCCGAAAAACCTGAGCTATCGGACACTTTAAAATCCATACTCATGGTATTCCCTCTCCTTCCTCATTCCACAGGATGTGTGGCATGAAAAGAATAATATAAATGATGTCGACGGCATATTTTGTATTTATTTTTAATTTTTCCATTTTAGAAGTCATTAATTATAAAGACAAAAGAATAAATGCCACACATAAAGCCGAGGCATACACATATTTTCCAATAGGAGAGACAAAAATTTTTCAATTGGGTTGAAGTCCGAAAAATGAGAAAAAAAGTGACAACATAGTACGCTTATCAAGAACTGATGTTTTTCGCCACAAAAAAAACGAACCAAAAAAATGCTCAATCCAAAATCTTTAGTGCTAATTCGGAGTGTTCACTGATTACCATTGCGCTGCGGACTAGGGCTTCGCGCTCGCTTTGGTCAATGATCGGCGGGAGAATTTTCGCTGCTCCCCCGGTACCAACGACCGTTGGGGTTGATAGAAAAACGTCGCCAGCATCTTCAAAATCCTCATGGAGCGTGGAGACGTTGAGAACGGTGTCGGAATTTTCCCTTATCGCCTTGCAAATCCTGAACACTGCACCGGCTATTCCGTAATACGTCGCGGATTTGCCGTCAACTATCTCATTTGCCACCGACTTTGTCTTCTCACCAATCGCCGATTTAACGGCTGAAGAAAACTCTACTCCCTTTCCCTTTGCAAAATCTCCGACTGGAATTCCACAAATTTTTACACCAGACCATATTGGGACCTGACTATCACCGTGTTCACCGAACACATCAGCACGCACGCTTTCAACCGAAACGGAAAAATGTTCCGCGATAATTGTTGTGAATCGTGCACTATCCAAAATCGTTCCACTGCTGATCACGCGCCCTCGAGGAAATTTTGATACCTCCATGGCGATTTTACCAAGTACATCCACTGGATTTGTCACAATAACCATTATCGTATCCGGGGCATAACAACTGATTTTATCGGCCATTTCCGCACACATGTGAATATTATCACCCAATAGATCCAACCGATTTTTTATCGGAACTTTTCTCCTACATCCGCATGCCATTACGACCACATTTGCGTCTGCCAGGTCACCGTAATCTCCGCACTTTACAACGCAACTACTCATCATCGGCATTGCATGGGCAATATCCAAGGCTTCGACATAGGAACGGCCCAGTGAACGATTTACCAACACTACCTCATCGGCAATGCCAGAGGTTGCCAATAAAAATGCAGTCGTTGCACCAACATTTCCGACACCTACAATTCCAACTTTCATAAAATTCACCAATTATTCCATCCTTCTAAGACGCATATTGGTAAGTACATAGGAAGTTTGCATTTTTTCTGCAAACCGTTTGTTATGCGTTATCAACAGCAGCGCACTGCCACACGAATTGCAAAGTCCGACGATCGCATCCATTACAAGATTTGCTGATTTTTCGTCTAAATTCCCAGTTGGTTCATCGGCAACGATAACACGCGGACGATTCACCATCGCACGGATAGCAGCGACTTTCTGTCTTTCTCCCCCAGAAAGCGTGGAAACTGCACGATTTTCAAATTTTGTAAGTTGCGTCTGGCGCAGTAATTGCCTGACAAAATCGACGTCGGCTTCCCCAGCCTCTCCGGCTATCCTCTTCGGCAGCATGAGATTTTCCACGACATTTAACTCCGGAATGAGGTTGCATTGCTGAAAAATGTACCCGAAAATCTTGGACCGCAACCGCGCCACACGGGACATCTTCGTGTAAGTAACTTCGCAACTTTCCCAGATCACACGTCCACTAGTCGGTGGCTCTAACAACCCAAGAACATTTATCAGCGTTGTTTTGCCGGATCCGGAATCTCCGCAAATGCTAACCGTATCCCGCTCAGCGATCGCGAAATTCACGTCGCAAAATACCACTGTATTCCCGAATGATTTGTGCACATCCCTTAATTCGGCGACAAAATTACTCACTGCGCAACGCCTCCGCCGCGTTAATTCTTGCCACTTTTATGGCTGGTACAACCGCAGCCAGACAGCACAGCGTTATGGCGAACGCCATAGTTGAAAAGATATCTCCAACCCCATACCTCGCCGGCATATTTGCGAAGGAATAAAATCTCAGCATGAAATCTTCCACACCGCATAATTTTGCAAACGAATAGACGATAACATTTCTGAAACATAGCACAGTCGTCGCGAATATGATGCCGATTGTACTGCCAATGATTCCTATTATCGCGCCCTGAAGAAAAAAACACATCGAACAGCCTATAACGGTCCCGCCAATGGCGCTAATCAACCCGATCTCCCGTGTTTTTCTGATAACGGATATCAGCATCGATCCAGCTATGGAGAACGCGGAAATCAACAAAATAAACACAAGTACAAAAAACATCATCGTCTTTTCCATGCGCAACGCGAAAAGAAAATCTCTGTTCATCTCCTGCCAACTCGCCGCGACTAGCGGATACCTCAAACTTTGATTAAGAGCAAATGCGACTTTTTCCGTAGGAACACCTGGTTTTACTTTCAACGCAATGCCGTGGATACCGTCGCCAATGTTGTAAAAATCCTGCAACGTGTCGATGGCGATGAAAACGGTATTTCTGCCTGTGTTATGGTGTCCTGTCTCAAAAATCATAGTTACTTCCAATGTCTTCGGCAAAATCACATCCCCATCGATGGAATTTTCAACCATCAGTGGGGAGTAAATTTCAACTCGACTGCCGACCGCTGCTCCGATCTTCACGGCGAGATCGCTACTAAGGGCAATTCCTCCGCAGTCTAGACCTTCCAAGCTACCATGTTTTACAAATTTCAATAAGTCTACGACTTTTGGTTCATTTTCCACATCAATTCCCTTGACCATCGGAAACGCCGTACGGCCACCACACTTAAGCATTGTGATGCCATATGCATACTTGGCTACAGCGGCGACATCCGGAAAATTCATCAAAAAACTAACCAAATTGTCCGTTCCATGTATTAACCCCTGGCATTCCACGTCTTGGGATTCTACCCTAACATCTCCCTGGGTTTCGACGATTGCGCGTCGAATGTTATGTTGAAACCCATCCATAACGCTTTGAACAACAAAGAGAACTGTTACGCCGAGGGCAACACCGAAAATCGACATTGCGGAAAAGAACGACAGCTTGCGGCCGGTTGGAAATAATTGCTTCCAGGCAAAATAGGCATACCACTTCATTTAATCAACTTTCGGCACCCTCTATTGTTTTTTATGGCGGCGGCAACAAAAAGTATGCAGTTGATCGATAAACGTAGGGATGATGTGCAAATTTTACATTTTTGTGATTTGACAACAAAACCTATGTCCTATAAATGACCGATCCAGGGGAGGTTGTATGAGCACAGTATACGAATTTGGAGGAAAAACCGATGGAGATGCAACCATGCGTTCCCTACTCGGTGGCAAGGGAGCAAATCTCGCGGAAATGGCGAAAATAGGGTTGCCCGTACCACCGGGCTTCACAATTACGACGGAAGCGTGTTCGGAATATTATAAAAACGGTGGCCGATTACCGGATGCCGTGTGGGAAGCGGCGAAAAGTGCCCTAAAAAACGTTGAAAAACAACAGGGAAAAATTTTTGGGGATGCGAAAAATCCATTGCTGTTCTCCGTGCGTTCTGGAGCAAGGGAGTCGATGCCAGGGATGATGGACACAATCCTAAATCTCGGCTTAAACGACGACACCGTTATCGGGCAGGCAGAACGAAGTAGTAACCCGCGATTTGCCTACGATTGCTACCGCCGGTTCATTCAAATGTATGGCGATGTTGTCATGGGAGTGCACGCGGAAAATGACGACTCCGGGGACCCATTCGAAAAGATTTTATCGGATGTCAAAAAGGAAACCGGTGTCGCAAGCGATCCGGATCTCACAGCAGAAAGCTTGAGAGAAACAGTCTCCCGCTACAAAAAGTTGATTTTCGAACGAACCGGTAGGGATTTCCCACAGGATGTCTTTGCCCAGTTGATGGGTGCGATTGGTGCGGTTTTTGGGTCCTGGCACAACGAAAGGGCGGTTATTTATCGCAGGAAATATGATATTCCGACGGAATGGGGAACTGCAGTGAATGTGCAAAGCATGGTATTCGGGAACATGGGAAATGATTGTGCGACTGGTGTCGCATTCACCAGGGATCCGGCGAACGGAGAAAACGTTTTCTACGGAGAATATCTAATTAATGCACAGGGAGAAGACGTCGTCGCTGGAATTCGCACGCCGCGACCGATCGCAGATTTAAAAGACGACATGCCGGCCGCCTATAATCAATTGATAGAGGTCAGAGGGACGCTCGAACATCACTTCCGCGACATGCAGGACTTTGAATTCACCGTCGAAAGCAACAGGTTATACATGCTGCAGACTAGGGCCGGAAAACGTACCGGTTTATCGGCGGTGAGAATTGCCGTTGAGATGGTGGACGAAGGATTGATCGATAAGGAAACGGCGGTCAAACGCATACCAGCCGATTCCATCTCATCGCTACTCGTACCGATTTTCAACGCGTCTGACAAAGAAAAAGTAAAAAAAATGGCATCCGGGTTGCCAGCTGGTCCGGGAGCTGCCTCCGGGAACGTTTATTTCTCAGCTAAAAAAGCAGAGGAGATGCGCAGCCGAGGTGAAAAAGTTGTTCTATGTCGCACGGAAACTTCCCCGGAGGACATCCGTGGGATGCTGGCGGCGGAAGGAATTGTCACCAGCCACGGCGGTGTGAGTTCCCACGCCGCGTTGGTTGCCAGGCAGATGGGAAAAGTCTGTGTCTGCGGAGCTGGAGGACTAGTCGTTGATTACTCCAAAAAACAGATATCCGCTGGCGGTGTCACCGTGCGCGAGGGGGAACCGATTTCCATAGATGGCACAACCGGCGAAATTTTCGTCGGCCGCGTCGACACAGCGCCATCGGAAGTAACACGCGTTTTAAACGGCGAAATGGTGGCTGAGGAAAGCTACACGTTTCGCATGTTCGACGCCGTGATGTCCTGGGCGGATCGTTATCGCAAACTCGGTGTCTACACAAATGCGGATAGTCCGGGGCAAGCGAAAGCAGCGATACAACTTGGCGCTAAGGGAATAGGCCTCTGTCGAACGGAACACATGTTTTTCGAAGGGGAACGCATTGATTACATGCGAGAGATGATATTGGCAGATAATGAAGTCGATCGCAGGTCGGCATTAGAAAAATTAAAACCCTTGCAACGCGATGATTTTGAAGGCATTTTCAGGGAAATGATGGGATATCCGGTGACTATCCGACTGCTTGACCCACCGTTGCACGAATTTTTACCACACGAACGCAATGCAATCGAAGCGTTGGCAAAAAAAATGGGAAAAGATTCCGCAGCTTTGGAGTTGCGCGTCGAGTCGATGTCAGAAAGTAATCCGATGCTCGGATATCGCGGATGTCGTCTAGGAATTTCATATCCCGAAATAACAGCTATGCAAGCGGCGGCGATATTTGAGGCGGCAGCCAAAATAAAAATAGAAGGCATCGACGTCCATCCTGAAGTGATGGTTCCGCTCACGACATTTGCCGCCGAATTCAAGCATCAGGCAAAGATAATTCGGGAGGTCGCCAGCGAAATCGGGAGCAAATTCGGCGTGTCAATAGAATACAAAGTCGGCACAATGATTGAGATTCCACGGGCATGCCTACGTGCTGGGGAGATAGCCGAAGAAGCGGAGTTTTTCAGCTTCGGAACCAATGATCTCACGCAGACTGCGCTTGGAATGAGCCGGGATGATGCCAACGGATTCCTTCCCAAATACCTCGAGCAGGAAATAATACGTAACAACCCATTTGCAACGATTGATGAACTCGGAGTCGGCGAACTGATAAAAATTGCGTGCGAACGCGGTCGTGCTACGCGGAAAGACCTTGAAATCGGGATTTGCGGCGAACACGGTGGTGATCCGGCATCCATAAGAATATGCAACGAAATCGGATTGTCCTACGTTAGTTGCTCGCCAAACCGTGTGCCTGTCGCGAGATTGGCCGCTGCACAGGCTGCTCTTGGATAGTTTAGAATCTTGAATAGTAGAAAAAAAGCACAAAAGTCTTCATCCCTCTCCGTGATGAAAAGCGTGTGATCCGGGGGCATGTATTTCCTAAGCTGAAACACTTCTGGTAAAATGGATAAAATTTAGTAATGCGTTGAGGGATGCAAGAATTGTCTGAGTTCGTACTGGCAGCCAACGAAATCAATAAAAGAGTAACATCGTTGTCGACATTCCTTGGCATCGATGGGATAAAAGATGAAATCGCGCGGCTGGAAGCGACGACTGCGGCATCGGATTTTTGGAACGACCAAAATTTAGCTAAGGCAACGGGGAGTAAATTGCACGCCCTGAAATCCAAAGTGGCAAGCATCGAGGGCCTGAAAAAAATGGCCGACGACATGGGAGTTCTGCTGGAATTCGCCTCATCCGATCCGGAGAATGTGGAACATTTCCAAGAATTGAACCAACTGATCGAAAAAATTTCATCAAATTTGGACAAATTCGAGTTAGCGTCGTACCTAAATGGCAAGCATGACCATTGCAATGCCATTCTAAGTATTCACGCAGGAGCTGGAGGAACGGAGTCCTGCGATTGGGCGGATATGATTTTACGAATGTATATGCGGTGGGCAGAACGCAACAATTTTGACGCCGAAATACAGGATATACAACCCGGAGAAGAAGCTGGAATCGGCAGCGTAACAGTTCGCATATCCGGGGAAAATGCGTATGGATACGCCAAAGCTGAACGCGGTGTCCACCGCCTTGTGCGAATTAGTCCGTTTGATTCAAACAAGCGTAGGCACACATCCTTTTGTTCCGTCGACGTAATCGCGGAAATCGACGACGATGAAGACCTCGAAATTAGCGACACCGACATAAAAATTGACACCTATCGATCGAGCGGCAAGGGTGGCCAACACGTCAACAAAACCGAATCTGCCATTCGCATCACACACATCCCGACCGGCATTGTCGTTACCTGCCAGAATGAGCGTTCCCAGCATAAAAATAAGGAATCGGCGATGAAAAGTCTTCGCTCCCGACTCTACGAAAAAATTGAAGATGAGAAGCGGGCCACTATGGAAAAATTCTATGGTCCGAAGGGGGAAATCGGATGGGGAAATCAAATACGCAGCTACGTCTTCCAACCGTACCAAATGGTGAAAGATCTTCGCACTGGTACGGAAACCAGCGATGTCCAAGGAGTAATGGATGGAAACATCGACCAATTCATTTTTTCATGGCTGAAGGCCGGATGTCCAAAAGACAGGAGTGGCCGTGTTGCGATCCCGTAGAAAGGCAAAAAATGGAGAGAGCAGAAACGGGTGCAGGCCGTAAAAGAAGACATTTTAAAAAATAGCTCGGAAATTTGGAAAGATGTATAGCTGTTTCACCCGAGAAGGGCGTATTTTCCTTTGCAAAAAGAAAAATTTTCCCGCCAAGTACCGTTGAATAAGATGCCCCTGTCGGGCGTGACAGCTATATATAGTTATCTTACCCGAAAAAAGCATGCTGCTTTTTCCATAAAAACATGAATCTTTCCGTCAAATATCGTCAGATAGAATGCTTTTTTTGGGTAAGATGACTGTAGTTATTTCGCCTTAAAAGGGCGTGCTTTCCTTTATAAAAAGGAGAACTCACCACCAAGTATCGTTGGATTGGAATGCCCTTATCGAGCGTGACGGCTACAGCTACTCAGAGTTTCTAGGAATTTTAAATAGTGGTCCACTAATGTTTCATACACTTCGATCGTCTGTTCAGAGAAATAACCCCGCGGTGTTTGGCGGGCATTGATGGCATCTCCCAAAATCACGTCAAAGTCATCTGCTCCGGCGGCAAACGCTTCCAATATATAGGTAACTTGCGCGGCGGTCGGCCTT
>JAISXS010000083.1 GCA_031270385.1 Puniceicoccales bacterium
CGAAAAATTTTGGGCTAAACTCAAACGAAAACTCAGGGATATCTTGCCTCTTTTCTCTTCCCTCGGCGATGCACTTTACCATGCTTTTTTGTGCCTTTCTTAACCGGAACTGCTATATATAGTCATCTTGCCCGAGAAAAGCACACCCTTCATTCCAAAAAACTGGAATTTTTTCTGCTAAGCATCGTTAGATAGAATGCTTTTCTCAAGTAAGACAACTATACTACGTGAATTTCAGATTCGGCACTGTGGCGAAAAATTCCCTCAAAATTTCCGCACGTTTGAAATCGCGTTCATTGCTGTTCAAGGCCTTGTGCGCCAGTACCTGCACGTGCGAACTTTGGATTTTCATCATTATCTGGTTGAGATCGTCGCGCAACCCGCTTGGAAGATACTCGAAATCAGCTGCTAGCATCATCAACGAGATACAGTTTATTGCATCGGCGGATGAAATCGAATAGCATCCTCGGAGAATTCCCAATGCGCGGCCGATGTTGTCATAGAGCCAAACAATTTTCTCTTTTTTTACCACTTCCCTGGAATTTAGTTCGTAGTCGATGATGGATTTTATTATCTGCGTAAGGCGCGACAGGATGTCAACCTCTGACAGCCCAAGGGTTTGTTGGTTGGATATTTGGAAAAAATTTCCCCGAGCTTCGGAGCCTTCACCGAACAATCCTCGCACGGCAAAGCCTAGTTTCTGTGCGGTCAGCACTAAATTGTTAATCTGCTTGGTGACGACAAGGGCGGGCAAATGCAGCATCACGGAAGCCCGCATCCCAGTGCCAATGTTTGTTGGACACGATGTTAAAAAACCATAGCGTTCGTCGAAGGCGATATCGAGATGATCCGACACATGATCGTCTATCTCGCTGATTTTGTCAAACATTGCACGAAAATTTAGATCAAAACCAAATACCTGTATGCGAAGATGATCCTCCTCGTTTATCATCACGGAAATGACGTGGTCATCGGTGAGTAGCAACCGCGATTCATTATTTTCCACGATAAATTCCTGGCTGCAAAGGTGTCTTTCGACGAGTGACATTCGTTCATATTCCGACAAATCATCCATGTTCAGCACACTGCCATTTTTTATCGCCGGACATTTAAGCAACACGCTTTCGCATTTATTCGCGACCTCACGTAAATTCCTCTTGCATGCATACTTTACAAATCGTGAATCCACCAGATTCCGCGCAAGCCGCACGCGAGAACTTACCACAACTGGTATAGTCTCTCTGCGCAAATTGGAATCCTGGAAGAGTTTTTTGACAAAATTATTCATCACTCACCAACTTCCTTTGTTTTTTTCAACTCAGCAATTTCATCGCGTAACCTCGCAGCCTCTTCATAGTGTTCCATTTTTATTGCCTCATCCAACATTGCCCGAAGTTCTTCGATTTTGCTCTTATGAGTTCCTGATTTCTTGCTTTTACGACTTTTTTCTGGGCGGGAAGCACCATCGTCTGTAGGTTCCGTTGTTAAAATTTTCTCAATTTCCACCCTCGTACGGTTTTTTGGAACTTTTCCGCGGTGGACCGGTCCCTTTTGCGAGGATTCAACTATTCCATCGACGAGCGGTTTAAGATCTTCATAGCAATGCGGGCATCCGAGTCTGCCGGTTTCTTTAAATGCCATCGGCGTACATCCGCATTTGGAACATATTAATCCATTTACCGTCGAACCTTTTTTTATTCCAGAAAATAACGCCTCTCCAAGATTTGACAACAGCGCGAATGGCAACCCTTCCTTCCCGAAAAGCCCATGCTTTGCGGCACACTCGCTGCACATGTGGATCACCGTGGTTTTATTGTTTACTATTTGCGTCATGTGAACGACCGCCGGTTTTCCGCAGAATTGACATTTATCCATCATCTTATCCCTCCAAAGTGCTAAAATACCTTTCGGCTGCAATGGCAGCCATCGCGCCTGTGCCGGCGGAAGTTATCGCCTGCCTATATACGCTATCGGCACAGTCCCCGGCTACGAAAACTCCAGGCACATCCGTCTCAACAAATGAACCAGTGCGACGTTTGATATACCCATTACCATCGATATCTAAATATTTTGTGAATTGCTTTGTATTTGGGGTGTGTCCTATAGCCAAGAATACGCCTCCACAAGAAATTACGCGCGACGACCCATCAGCCACATTCCTTACGTTGACTCCGCTCACTTTTTCTTCGCCAAAAATTTCATCGACCACGGAGTTCCAGACTGGGACAATTTTTTCGTTCCCGAACACGCGTTCCCGCATCACTTGCGACGCCCGCAAAGTATCCCTGCGATGGACAATATGCACCATGGGGCAAAATTTTGTTAAAAACAGCGCCTCTTCGCATGCAGTATCACCACCTCCGACGACAACGGCGTTCTTCCCACGGCAAAAGGCTCCGTCACACGTAGCACAAACACTCACACCACGGCCTCCGAAAAACTCTTTTTCGCCCTTCACTCCCAGTAGCTTCGGTGACGCTCCCGTGGCGATGATCACGGATCTGGAGAAATATGTTCCATTCTCACAGACTACTTTTTTTATGGCGTCGGAAAAATCAACGTCCTTCACCGAATCATCGCAAAATTTCGCTCCAAATCGTTCTGCCTGCAATCGCATATTATTCGTCAGCTCAAAGCCAGTTATTCCACTTGGAAATCCGGGAAAATTTTCCACATCATTGGTGGTTGTAAGTTGGCCGCCTGGTTGTACCCCGTCCACAACGAATGGCGACAAGCTGGATCGGGCCGCGTATATCGCCGCCGTCAGACCGGCACAACCACTACCGATTATTACAACTTTTTCGCCGTCACCCATTGCCCGATAAATTCTATGGCAAAAACTTTTTTTTAAAAGAAAAAATTTAATCCATATGGGGAAATCGTTTGGCTTTTTTCGGTATTTTCGAGTCACAGCCGAACACGGTCAAGAAAATTAAAGAAAAATGAACTGTGTCACAGACGTAAAATGCCCGTATCGGTCCTGAAAAATTTTTGTTTCCAGGAGATAAATGTTGAAAAAAGCCTTGATTTTCTGACAGTAGTGTGTTCATTGTGGTTCAGCAAGTATGAGGGCGATTATCAAGACGCAGGGAAAGCAGTTCACCGTGCAGGAGGGTGATATCCTTTTCGTTGACAGGTATGCCAATTCATCTGTAGGGGATGAAGTTTCCATATGGTCTGTTTTGCTGTTGAGTGAGGGTGAATACTTAAAGGTCGGAGCTCCATTCATCGACGGCGCGGGTGTCAAGGCGAGAATTTTGGAAAATAAGCGGGCAAAAAAGGTGATGATTTTCAAAAAGAAGCGTCGCAAAGGATATCAGCGTAAGCGCGGTCACCGCCAAGAATTGTCGGTTATTCGCATAGAAGCGATAGAAGTCTAAGGGAGTATGCCATGGCACATAAAAAGGGACAAGGAACATCGAGGAATGGTAGGGATAGCGCGGGTAGACGGCTTGGCGTGAAGAAGTACGATGGCGAAGTGGTTCGTGCTGGAAATATTTTGATGCGTCAGCGCGGGACGAAAATGCATCCCGGGAATAATGTCGGATGCGGACGTGACCATACTCTGTTTGCCTTAGTTGATGGTATTGTGAGGTGGGACGGGGAGCGTCGTCGAGTTATGGTAGAGCGGCTCGAGGTTGAGGTTACGTAGGTATGCAGTTGTCTTACTCGAAAAAAGCATTTTGTTCGACGATATTTGATTGGAAGGCTTTCTTCTGTAAGGAGTAGAGATTCTCGGTCCGCTTCGGGCGAGGCGTCTGTATGTTGTGGTCAACTTTCCTGAGAAAAGCATGTTCTATATTTCAAAAAAACAGGAATTTTTCTGCTAAGCATCGTTAGATAGAATGCTTTTTTCAAGCAAGACGACTATAACTATATTTGACGAGAAATTACCGCTTCTATGAAAAAGCAATATGCTTTTTTTTAAGTAAGACAACTATATTTCCCCTCGACTTTCTGCTGAATATAGTCATCTTCCCCGAAAAAAGCACACCCTCTATTCCAAAAAAACGGGAATCTTTCTGTTAAATATCGTTAAATAGAATGCTTTTCCCAGGCAAGATGACTATAACGGTACTTAGCGGCAAGATGTCCGTTTTTTGGGGAAGGGGGGGCGTGCTTTTTTCGGGGAAGATGACTATACATAGCTGTCAGTATTTTTATCAACATAAACGCATGTTGTATAGTCAAACTCCTTGACAAGCGCATTTAAATTTGCACATAGAACGTGGATGGCACACTGTACAACGGATTTGAAAAAAAAGTGCGTTAAAATATGAAAGCACGCATACGGTAAAGGAAGCGAGCGAGACGTCTGGAGTGAGCGTGCGTGCCATATTCGAGTGGAAGAAGAAGTTGAGGGAGACCGGGAACTTGGAGCGTGTGC
>JAISXS010000082.1 GCA_031270385.1 Puniceicoccales bacterium
ATCGAGGCCGCTGGATGCTCGCTAATTTACCTCCCTCCCTATTCTCCAGATTCCAATCCCGTCGAAAAATTTTGGGCTAACTCCAAGCGAAAACTTTCCTCCATCCTCCATCTCTTTGCATCCCTTGCCGATGCCATTTAATATGCTTTTCTCGAGTAAGATAACTATATATAATTATCTTACTTGAAAAAAGCATTTCGCCCAACGATACTTGATGAAAAATTCGCATTTTTACAAAAAACAACATGCCCTTCTAGGGCAAAACGACTACAACAATAGATCCAGACGCCGGTAGTTTGATGCGATTATGAATATGAAAATTTTCTGGCAATTTTTCAAAAACCTCCCTTTCGCTTAGCAGACGTTTCACGTGGAATGGCGAATGCACTGTTACACCACCTCCAGTGCACATATATACTACCATTTTTTCTCCCTCCCTAAGGCGCACGGTGTGTTTTTTTTCGCAAGGCGTACTACGGTTTTCCCCACTAAGTATGCCACAATTATTAATATCTATATTCAGTGGTCCGCTAAAAAGTTGTAGTTTTTGCATTCCAGTTTCCAGAAGAGCCAGTTTACAATTCGAGCAGCGGCATTCGCTTGTGGCCCTTACATTGTTTGACAACTTCTGGATTATCTGTTTCTTTGGATTACTTGTAACTTGTCGAGCAGATTCGCTGTACGAACTACCGATTTTGCTCCAACTCCCATTTGTCATGGGTCCAAAGGCGTTGCGCACATGTTTACTCGCATTGTTATCCTCCTGTGTTGCACGTTCCCGCGTGTCTTTACAAAAACCCCGACCCGAATCGGGTAAAGACGTGCAATCTCTGCTGATATGAGGCATGGTTATACACATAATTTTTAATTGTGTATTTGAATTACAAATTCTACCGCCGTCGATTCGTTGGACATGTGACGCACCAGTAATTCGACCATTTGGCTTTTTTGGCAATATGACTGGGGCAGCATTCTTTTCCTCCGGAAATATGGCCGAGATTTTTTGATTTCCGTAGACCTCAATCTGCCGGAATTTTTCGTTAGTGTCGACTCTATCCATATAAATATATTTTCAATATCAAAAATGGCCGCACAAAGGCCGCCATCGCATGTCAGAACGCAAAAATCGAACCTTGTCAAAATTTTTTTAGCGAAATCTACAATTTTGGGAAATTTTCGCCAAAAAATCGTAAAATATTACATTTATCGATCGCGTTTTAATCTTTCTATAGTTATTAAAATCAGCGAAATGTCGACCGGAGTGATACCACTGATCCGCGATGCCTGGCCTAGGTTCATTGGTCTGTGAAGTTGCAATTTTTGTCTGCTTTCATTTGCTAAACCTCTTACGGTTGCATAGTCAAAGGATGGTGGAATTTTTACGCGATCCAACGCGGAACATCTCTCTACTATGCGACGCTCACGCTCGAGATACCCTCCATAGCGCATGCGATAGATGACTTCTTCTCGCATTGGTCGAGACTCTCTGTAAAAATCAGGTGGAAATTGCACCGTCCCAGTATCCCTGGCCTGCAACAGCCATTCTCCTATGCTTTTGCCATCAAATTTTTCAACTGCCAGGCGCTCGATCCAGGAATGTATTTTGTGCAATTTTTCCCGAATTTTTGCGATTCTATTGCTGTCCACGAGTGAAAATTTTTCCGCGAATCCCAATAGGCGAACATCGGCACTTCCATGATTTAGGAGCAATCTGTGTTCCGCTCTACTCGTAAACATTCGATATGGCTCAAACGTCCCCTTCGTCACCAGATCGTCTATCAGCACCCCAATATAGGCATCCTGGCGACCAAGGATCATCATTTCCTGCCCAAGTGCCTTTTGCGCGGCATTGACTCCAGCTACCAGTCCTTGGCCAGCCGCTTCCTCGTAGCCAGATGTGCCATTAATTTGCCCGGCGAAAAACAAATTTTCCACGATTTTTGACTGCAATGTACCGTCTATTTGCGTCGGAGGCGAAAAATCGTATTCAACGGCATAGGCTGGCCGCATAATTTTTGCATCCTCCAGTGCCGGGATACTGTCCAGAACCTCCCGTTGGACATCAATAGGCATACTCGATGACAAACCATTTATGTACCATTCCCCACAGTGGTAGCCCTCCGGCTCCAGGAATAATCTGTGACTTTCATGGTCAGAAAATTTGACGAATTTATCCTCGATACTCGGACAATATCTCGGTCCGATGCCGCTAATTTCGCCGGAATACAACGGCGAACTGGAAATATTGTTCAAAACAATTTCCCTAGTCTTTGCAGTTGTATGAGTTATCCAACACGACTTTTGACCTCTGAAATCGGAACTCAAAATGGCTCCATCGCGAATATTGCCAGCAAATGGCTTCTCGAACATTTTTTCAAAAATTTCACTTTCGCGGCAATCATAGAACGCAAAAAGTACGGGCTCGGAATCCCCGCATTGTTCTTCGCATACCGAAAAGTCTATGGATGATCCTAGCACCCTCGGTGGAGTCCCAGTTTTCATTCTATCCGTGGCAATGCCATATTTTTTCAAGCTTTCGGACATACTTTGCGTTGAAAAATCACCGAGCCTCCCTCCGTGAATTTTACTCCCTCCGATGTGCATCAATCCGCGCAAAAACGTCCCATTTGTTAGGACGACAGTCGTTGCGAAAAATTTTACGCCAACATCCGTGCATAGACCGATTACCCTGCAATTTTCGACGATTATTCCGGTGGCAATCGCTTGAAAAACTGATAAATTTTTCGCCTCCGTTACAATGTGCTTCATCCGCTCTGCGTAGAGATCTTTGTCACATTGAGCCCGTGGACCATGTACAGCCGGCCCCTTTGACCCATTTAACAAACGAAATTGAATAGCTGTAGCATCGGCATTGATCGCCATTTCTCCGCCAAGGGCATCGATTTCCCGTACAATATTGCCCTTTGCCACACCGCCAATGGCTGGATTGCAACTCATTTTCGCAATCGTATCAATATTGCCAGTGAGAAGCAGCGTTTCCGCGCCAACTCTGGCAGCGGCCAGTGCCGCTTCGCACCCTCCATGGCCACCTCCGCATACAATGACATCGAATTTTTCAAAAATCTCCATGACCAATGTTTTTTCACTTCATAAAAAAATGCGACAAAAAGTTTGTTCCCGGTCGCCATAAATTCGTGTACACCAGTCATGTGCCCAAAGTCAATCGCTTAGAAAATTCCAAAATCGATGGAAATATGGCGATATTTTTAGCAATTTCACAATCGATCAATGCGGGAACCAACGAATTTTTGCGAATCAAAACAGCGTTTATACCTGCGTTTATGCCTGCCATTGCATCACTTTCTTTGTCGCCAACCATATAGCAATTTTTCGAAAAAAGATTATATTTTTCAACCATCGTGACTATGAATTTTGGAGATGGTTTCCTCCAGATCGGATTGGCAGAAGGTTCTTCGTATGCCATGCAAA
This sequence comes from Puniceicoccales bacterium, assembly GCA_031270385.1. GTDB lineage: Bacteria > Verrucomicrobiota > Verrucomicrobiia > Opitutales > JAIRKQ01 > JAIRKQ01. The sequence goes on from JAISXS010000082.1 coordinate 3,451, forward strand.
TTTCATCAAAAACTTCTCCGCGATCACCGAGAAGTTCGATCATTCTGCCGTTACATGCTGCGACATCGCCCACTGTCACCAATCGCCGTGCCACACCACTCTGGTTGCTAAACAAGAAAAGCAAACACCCAAAGTCCCTGAGCATGCCGATTGCTTCCCTGGCACTCGGAAGCAACTCTACCTCGTCCGGACTTTTGATATAGTTCTTGTCGACTATTATGGTTCCATCCCTGTCGAGGAAAACCGCTACCTTATCACCTGCCATTTGATTTAAAATTTAATCCCCCGCCCCCGAGGTAACTGCATTTTCATCATTCGGTAAATCCTATTGAAAAATGCCGCCGGGGTTATCATGCTGCCTATGATCTGGTACAGCAGCGAGTTTTGACGAACTGCGACATCATCCTTAAACAAGAATATCACAGGCATCGCGATCAAGAACATTAGGGACGACATGATGAAGACCGACGAAAAGTAGTCGCACTCAAACAATCCAATTAAATTTTCAATGGAATCCGTACGATTGCGTCTATACAAATAAGTTACTCCATTCGAAATTATTGCTAGCAAAATTCCCTGTGTAACGGCAAAAAGCACAATAAGATCAAAATTTTTCACCGGAAAATGCGCCATAAAAAGCCAAACATAGCCGCTTTGCCAGCACGCCATGCATGCAATCAGTCTGCGTAATTCGGTCTTTGCGAAAAACAAAACTGGAATTATCACCAGCGATCCCCAGGCCAACACCAATGAAATCGTACGGGCTGCACCACCCGCCAACAAAATCACTCCCGTTCCGACAGTCGACAGGAGAAATGCCACGATCACCGGTCGAATCACCACCAGCCAAACGTCCAAAAAAAATACCGGTGCTCGCATGAAAAACGAATCCGTCCAACTGTTAATCGGATACGATCCAAGGAGCATGCCAAATGCCACAGCGTACAACACAGCCCCACCATGACCTTCATCTATTATGCCAGCACACGCGAACAAAACCAACGCAAAGAAGTGGGACGCTGCGAATTTTTTTGCCACATACCTCCCATCACCATAGCCACAGGTAAGCAACATTATACTCCACGACACGGCCAGCGTACCAACAAAATCACACAAATTCCCACCCAAACAGCAACTCACCAAAATTCCAATGGCGACCATCTTTCCTACGATCCCCCAGAAACATCTTCTCCATTTCCCCTGCGAAGAATTCGCGTATTCTGTGAAAAGCGGCGACGCACACGCCGACAACAATGCGACGGCCCCAACGACCATCATCACCAAATGCCTAGCTGGAAGCCGCACCATCGCGTTTTTTCTTTATTTTATAGACACACATACCATCCGTCGATGCCGCAAGCATCGCCAAAAATGAAAATATCCCAACAAAAACACACTCCAAAAAGCACTTAATAATAACACGATCGATGAAATCACAAAATTTTATAATTTTTTTCACAATCCCTAATCAGTCCCGTATGCTCGATCGCCAAAATCCCCAAATCCGGGGACGATAAATCTGTGCTCGTTTATTCTTTCATCCACGGCAGCCGTGTAAATCGGAATATTAGTAAACGAATTTTCCAAACGGCGTATACCCTCCGGCGACGCAATCATTGACACCATTGCCACTTTGTCCGGTTCATGTTCCATTACCATCTCCAATGCCGACTCTGCCGATCGTCCTGTCGCAAGCATTGGATCGAGCACGATGACAAACTTGTCGTTTAAATTCGGTAATTTGCAATAATATGTCCTCGCCACCGCGGTAGTTTCGTCCCGTTCCATTCCTATGTATCCGACGGAAACATCCTGCAACATTTCCACAGCTGGCTGCAACATGGTTAGACCGGCACGCAAAATCGGGACAACAACAACGGATTGACCAAGGTCAGTTCCGTCGAATTCAGCCAATGGAGTCCTGACGTTCCTTGGTTTCGTTTTCAGGCCTCGCGTTGCTTCAATGAGCAGAAAATATGTCAGCTGCTTTCCGAGTTCTCGAAACCTTGACGCCTTAGTTGTCTCATCACGCAGATCAGTTAATATTTTGTTCGCCAGCGGGTGCTCTACGACATGCAAGCTCATTCGCCGATATGGAAAATTTTTGGCGCAAATGATCAATGCTTTTTTGCCGGAGAAAACGAAACGTAGCCGCGAAATAGCGTAACAGACACATATCTTCTACACTAACCACATGCAAAAAAACAACATCCACTATTTGCTTATTGACATGACCACATCATTGCTATCTTGCGAAGCGCGTTGATGGTGGTTGTAGCTCAGTTGGTTAGAGCATCGGATTGTGGTTCCGAGGGTCGCCGGTTCGAGTCCGGTCTGCCACCCCAACAAATTCAAGTCACTCTGTTTAAAGTCTAGGAATCAAGCATTTAATTTATAGTCATCTTCTCCCCCCTCCCAAGAAAAGCATACTATTTTTCATAGGAACGAAAATCTTTCCGTTAAGTATCGTCAGATAGAATGCTTTTCTCAAGTAAGGCAACTATAACCCTTCGGTTGGTGAACGTGGTCGTTCTTGAGATTAGCATACAGACACTTAAATAAATCACCTAGGGCGTGTTAACGCTATTGCAAAATAAAAAGGAAAGAGTAAGAAATGGAGATGGAGATAACAGAAGAACAATACGCGCGAATAGATGGAATTATGCCAAGACAGAGAGGGAAC
>JAISXS010000023.1 GCA_031270385.1 Puniceicoccales bacterium
TCCTTCGCTCTGTGATTCTCGAAATACTTTACTACCTTTTCCCTCAGATCCTTCGAATAGTACATCTCGCTCTTACCTGCTATATTTTTAAACGCCCTCGTCAAGGGGAATTGCTATAACGATATTTATAGCCGTCACACTCAGCAAAGGCATCTTATTCAACGATACTTGGTGGAAAAATTACCGCTTCTGTGAAAAGGTAATATGCTCTCCTCGGTCAAGATGACTATAACAGAAAGATTTCCGTTTTTTGGAATAGAGGGTGTGCTTTTTTCGGGGAATATGACTATAATAAAATGCTTTTGTCAAGTAAGATGACTATAGAGAACGCACAATGGCAAACTCTGAGTTTAGTTACTTGCCGCCGTGGCACTTTCGTTTTTTTCTCCTAGGATCGCTATCATTCCATTGACTATCCCATCGACCACTTTGGAAGCTTTGTCGTTGACTACTTTTTTGAGATTGTCAATTTTTTCCTCAGCTCCGTCTCCCGGGGTTATTTCTTTTACATCGCTCGCAATACTATCGGAAATATCAAAAATCGCGTTCTTGATATGCTTTCCTGCTTGCCCTACTAATTTGATGCAGGCAGGAAGCGCGGCCAATGCGATGGCTGGCCCGAGCGGCGTTTTTACGCATGCGACAACGGTAGCAGCCACCAGGGCGATGCCCGCTACAACACTGACGGTAGTGGCGACACGAGGATGGTCCTTGCTAAGGTCAGAAATTTTAGATCGGACGCTGGTAATCGCTTTTGCCGTTTTCGGCGATTTTTTGGCAATTGACGAGACGACGGAATCAGCAACTCTGCCGGCCGCTTTACTAAATATGTTCTTTATCGTCGACCCTATCCCGGCGGAGCGCTTGTTAACTGCTGTCCCATCATCTACGGACTCTGGAACACTAATGTTGTTTCCGTCGCCTGTTGGTTTAACGCTTTGATTTCTGGTACTTGTGCCGCTAAGTTCAGATGGTTGCTTATCTCCGGTAATGTTTAAACTTTCACCCATGATTGGGCAGTTTATTGAAAATTTTTATAAAATCAAAACAAAATTTACAAATATTTCGATAAAATTGTGGCGGAGAAAGAGGGATTCGAACCCTCGGATCCCCTTTTAAGGGATCACCTTCTTAGCAGGAAGGCGCTTTCGACCACTCAGCCATTTCTCCGACCATTGAAGCACACATAGATAAAAATTTTCGTCGGACAAGTGTTATGTACCGATTTTTAGTGTTGCATCAACATTTTTGCTCCGGCACTTCGTCCAGACCACTAATTTTGAAAAATGATTGACATTATGCAAATCCTAGTCGCCAGGGCAAAAAATTTGCGTTCGACACGTCACGCATGACCGATGATGAAAAGTCCGTGGTCGATGCAAAATGGTTTTTGTTAGACGTGATAGTGACCGGCGAAAACCAGGTATACCCAGGAGTTTTGCCGGAATATTTGCCAGCGATGATCCGAGGAGGATATCCGCCGAAAGCCATCGAACTCGATCTGACAAAACGGCTAAATTTCTGAAAACCTAGGGCATGCACTGGAGAGATCTACGTTTTTAACGCAAAAAAGTGAAGGCGTTGTGCACAATCATTGCGCGGCAGACATGATTGTACGCGATCCAAAAATAAAAACTAAAAAAATTTCTTGACATGCTAATTGAAGTATGGTTTCCGATGTATTAGAGATTAGATATGAGTGACATATTTCAACAAATAAGCCGGGGTCAGCCCGGTTTCCAGATGACAAATGGTCAATCGCAGTTCCCAGGAAAGATGTCTTTTCCTAGTTCACAGACGACAGGAACTCAGACACAGAGCTCTGGGCAAATGTTCACAAATGTGACGGGTGTTGTTCAACAGGCGTGCGTAACCGGTTCCAAATCCAATCCACAGTCTGGCGGCACGCGACTAGGCTTCACGGTGATAGCCAATCTTCCGTTCGAAAGAATTAGCATGCGGACTGGTGTTCCTGTCAAAGAGGTTGGTGTGTATGACATGAATAACACGAGTCAAGCATGCAAGCTCGTTGGGTTGGAAGAACTGATAAACTGCCCGGATCTAGATGAAGATACCAAGTTGGCAATAAAAGAGGGCTTTTCGCCGGATTGTCTTCGAAATGAGTGTGGCATAACTCGAGCTAGTCCCGATAAGTTGGCGACAGGGCACGAAATAATTATTGTTATCAAATCTGTGATTAATGGACAGTTTAGGTTTGCGATTGATGTTCCCGCCTATGATTTTTGTTCGACCACAATTAGAATAGACAACGCGAATTGCAAAAAAACTATAGCTGAAATAGTACGACTCGACATTGCCAGTGATGTGGGGAGCCTGGGAGGAGACATGCTCACCAGGATTTTCAACGGTACCAGAAATAGTGTTAATATACTCTTGGATTTGTGTCCGGATATAAATTTCGACACAAACACAGGAGAAGAGTTTATGGATATCGTCATTAACAAGTTAAAAAACGTGTGCCTTATAGTTGATATCCAAGAGGTCGTCTCAGAGCAAAGTGTGCCAAGGGCTAAACTAGAAGGTAACGATGAGGACAACGAATGTTTCGCCGATGGTAGGCCTAACAATTTGCCTTACGGCGGTATGCCCAAAGAGTTGGCAAAGCTACGTGGTATCCCATTCGAGGAGTCGGAAAATTTTGACGAATTTGTGGAAAAATGGATGAAGGATAACATGTTGGATTCCGAGATCGCGGCATATAGTTATCTTACTTGAAAAAAGCATTCTGCATAACGATATTTAGCGAGCAGATTCCCGTTTTTTTAGAATAGGGGGTGTGCTTTTCTCGGGGAAGATAACTATATCAGCCGCAGCATATGAAGCCTGAATTCCAGAAAAATTAGGAATTATAGTCATATTATTCGAGAAGGGCATTCAGTTCGACGATGTTTGGTGGAGAAATTTCCGCTTCTGTGAAGAGATAATATGCTTTCCTCGGACAAGATGGC
>JAISXS010000024.1 GCA_031270385.1 Puniceicoccales bacterium
TTCCTTCGCTCTGTGATTCTCGAAATACTTTACTACCTTTTCCCTCAGATCCTTCGAATAGTACATCTCGCTCTTACCTACTATATTTTTAAACGCCCTCGTCAAGGGGAATTGCTATACAACCGATGGCGAGGTCTTTAACGCCTGGGTGGAACAATCCCTCGTTGCATCATTGAAACCTGAGCAAGTGGTCGTCATGTCATAAGCATCCCAGGACGCGGAACGCCATCGAGGCCTCTGGATACTCGCTAATTTACCTCCCTCCCTATTCTCCGGACATCAATCCCATCGAAAAATTTTGGGCTAACTCCAAGCGAAAACTTTCCTCCATCCTCCATCTCTTTGCGTCCCTTGCCGATGCCATTCAGTATGCTTTTCTCGAGTAAGATGACTATACATGAAAAGAGCGTATTTTTCTTTATAAAAAGGAAAATTTTTCTGCCAAGTGTCGTTGGACAGCATGCCCTTGTCGATTGTGACAACTATAGTTGTCTTACTTGAAAAAAGCATTCTGCGTAATGATATTTAGCGGAAAGATTCCAATTTTTTGAAATGGAGAATGTGTTTTTCTCGGGTAAGATAACTATATAATTAAAATTCATAATCCTGCCAAAAAATGCTGCACGGCTTCCAGGCAGAATGACAAACAAAAAAAGGAATTAGCATTAAAATTTCAAAAATTCCATGCCAACGTATGGCCGAAGGACGGTTGGGACACTGACCGAGAGATCCTCCTGCAAATTATTTTCTAAAATTGCTGCCAACACGCGGGGCACTGCCAGGCCAGATCCGTTCAGAGTGTGAACATTACGCACCTTACCATCAGCGTTCGAGCGAAATTTTGTTCCCGCACGACGCGCTTGAAAATCAGTGAAATTGCTACAACTAGAAACTTCAAGCCAACGCTTTTGTCCGCCGGCCCAAACTTCCAAATCGTACTGCTTGGAGTGTGCAAACCCGATGTCGCCCGTACAAATCGATAGCACTCGGTACGAGATCTCCAATTTCTGCAAAATTCTTTCCGCATCCGCCCGCAAATTTTCCAACTCCTTGAAACTTTCATCCGGGTGCACCCATTTTACAAGCTCCACCTTATCGAACTGGTGTAATCTGTTAAGCCCGCGAACGTCCCTTCCCCAACTCCCAGCTTCTCGGCGGAAACACGGAGTATATCCGCAGCGTAAAATTGGGAGATCAGACTCACTAAAAACTTCATCGCGGAAGAAATTCGTCACCGGGACTTCAGCCGTTGGTATGCAATACAGGTCATCCTGGGCGTCGTGGTACATCATTCCTTCCTTGTCCGGCAACTGTCCGGTCGCAGTGGCACTCGCTGGATTCACTAGAATTGGACAAAGAAATTCCGTGTACCCGTTATTTTTTGCCTCATCCAAAAAAAAAGTCAGCAACGATCGTACCAGGCGAGCCATATCTCCGATGTAAAACGGAAATCCGGCGCCTGTCACCTTCACTCCCCGCGGAAAGTCTATGGCACTAGAAAACCATGGAATGTCGTAGTGGGGCATCGCTAACTTCGAGATACCGCTAGGCGGCTCCCATGTTAAAATTGGAATATTGTCATTCTCCGTTCTCCCAATCGGCACAGATTCGTGGGGAACATTCGGGATCGATAGGTAGAGCGACCTCCATTCGCCCTCGATTTCCCTGATCTTCGCCTCTATGTTTTTTACTTTTAGTGACAGATCCTTCAGCTCGGCAATTACACTCACGAATTCAGAGGACCCCTTCTCCAGGCTCGACACCCTATCGTTTGCGGAGTTTTGCTCGTAACGCAACGCCTCGAAATGCGCTATGCATTCCCGCCGCTTGCTGTCGACCGCCAGAAATCCATCGATGTCGCACGAAAACTTTTTCTTCGCAACACCAGCCTTTATCGCGCTCGCATTTTTTCTCAAATCATCTAGAGACAACATCCGAAACACCAGTTAAATGCAAATCGCAGCAAATAAACACTAAAACTAAGACACAACTTTTCGCACCAACCCCGCCTTAATCGCTTTAACAGACACCCAAACACGTTTGACCTGTCCACTTGGCAACGCTATGCGTATGCGCTGTAAATTCGGCTTGAACAAGCGCTTCGTTCTTTTTACGACGTGCGTTCCAATTCCACCACTTTTTTTCGACTGCCCTTTCCTTATTATGCGACAACCGCCGGACCGAACTTTTCCGGTCACTACACAAACCCTGGCCATGATCGTCCAAGGGCTAATGTATAAACGTGAAAAATCAAGAATTTTCACAAAAAATTTTAGCAAATCAAAGCGTCCCAAGTTAACCAGAGGTAATCTTCGACCGGAGGAGGCATTAAAAGTTTGGTATGTCAGGGAAAATTTATTTTAATGCGCGTCCGGAAATTTATCGAAATTTATGAATGACGATGGAATAAAAAAATTGTTTGAAATGGTCGATGTTTTGGATGTCACAGATTTAAGAATTCTAGTAAAACATCTGTGGAAGCAGCGTGAGTTTTTCAAAAAAATTCTCGACATTATCAGGGATAGTGTGGTAGTCGTCGACGGAAGTGGGAAAATTTTTTATTGCAACGCTCCGGCACGGGGACTTTTGGGGATGGAAAAGATGAAACGATCCGACGTTTTGTGGAAGTACATTCCAGAATTTATAGTGTTTTCCGACTTCGATGCCGCCGCCGTGAATGTTGAAAACTCATTCTTTTCGCAGGAGATAAAAGTTTCATACCCACAGAAAATGATACTCGATGTCACTGCAACCGTGATGCCGGACGATTACCGCGACGATGATCAGCGGATGTTTCTTCTAAGAGTTATTGACATTACCGATGAAAAAATGACATCAGAGAAGGCACTCAACGACGAAAAAATTTCATCCGTAGTATTACTCGCCAGCGGTGTTGCCCACGAAATAGGAAATCCACTAAACGCGATCGGATTACGTCTGCAGCTGATACAGCGCCAGCTTACGCTAATAAAAGACTGCGATGACCGCATGAAACTGGAGACATCGATCGGTGTCTGCCTTGGAGAGATCTCCCGCCTTGACGGTATAGTGAAAAACTTTTTGCACGCCATCCGACCGCAAAAGCCGAAGATGGATGACATATCGCTGGCTAGTGTGCTAAACGACACGCTCGCCCTAATGGAGGCAGAGTTTAAATCCTTAAATGTAAATGTAGCCAATAACGTTGGTCAACTGCCGATGGTACGTGGAGATTTTTCCCAGTTAAAGCAGGTTTTTTTCAATGTTTTGAAAAATTCCTGTGAGGCGATTTCCAGTGGCGGCACGATAGTCATTGATGGAACAGTAAATGACAACGATGTAATTTTGACGTTTACGGATAATGGTGTCGGCATATCCTGCGAAGTCCTGGACAAAATTTTTCAACCGTATTTTTCCACGAAAAAAGAGGGCAACGGCCTTGGAATGATGATAATTGAGAGAATTTTGCGGGATCATGGCGCGACAATAGGTGTCTCGAGTACGGAAAATGTCGGAACAAAAATTTCAGTAAATTTTCCCAGAAAAGATAAATGCATGCCGTTGCTTGATTCAAGTGGCGATGAGAAACTTATTGAATCCCGTGTCCTGCGGCTCTTGAAAACGAAAAAGTGACTGAAAATGTATGAAATTTTCAATTTCCAGTGGTGGGGTATCAAACGATTTCATAGCTTCGTTCGTTGCCATCGCCGCTGTGGTTTCATGCATATTTTTGGCAGATCAGCTCGGCGACGTGCGTCCCGTTGCGCCTAAAAATGCGCCGTACATAGTAATCGTCAGCGACAACGGTATTGCTGAGGAAAAATGCGTTTCCGCCGGATTTTTTTTGCCGACAGCATACAACGCTAACCGCCGTGCTACCATTCCTGGGCTAACATGCGAAGTCAACGCCATGGACATTGGAAGTATCGCGATTTTCGGAGCAGGAGAAAAGTCACGAATAACTTCCGCAATGAACCCAAATCAAAACGTTATGGATAACAACATTCTCGGAAGTGTGGTATTGTACGAAGTGCACGATTTTTCTGCTACTGGAATTTCCATCTCAGACGGCGTGACATTTTTCGAGGATATTGAAACTGGGATTTGCTACGGTTGCGACAGTTCTCTGGATGATTACAGTGGCCGCAGCATACTGTGCTTGGCGGACAGGGATATGGCATTTGCATCGCCAAGTGAATTTACAGAGTCGCTAGGGAGAATTGCGGCGAACGCTGAAAACAGCTGGGGATGTGTAAAATTTTTGAAAATGAAAAATTTGAAAATAGAATTTCCAACGGAAGGTAAAATGCAATGAACTCTCCCGAAGAGCGCAAAAAAACATGGTTGTTGGTTGACGGCCATAACATGGCGTTTCGCTGCTTCTACGGAGTTCCTGCGATGGCAACATCGGATGGCGTTCCAGTCAACGCGGTGTACGGG
>JAISXS010000025.1 GCA_031270385.1 Puniceicoccales bacterium
TCCTTCGCTCTGTGATTCTCGAAATACTTTACTACCCTTTCCCTCAGATCTTTCGAATAGTACATCTCGCTCTTACCTACTATATTTTTAAACGCCCTCGTCAAGGGGAATTGCTATAACGATATTTGACGGAAAGATTCATGTTTTTACGAAAAAATACGCTTTCTTCAGGTAAGATAACTATAGTTATCTTACCTGAAAAGAGCACATTAATTTTCCATCCACGCACGAACTTTCCGTTGGTGCGTCGTTGCACTGGAATGCTTTTGTCAAGCAAGACGACTATACTTGACGGGCGGGTCTCTTTTTTTGCAAAAAAGTACGTCTTTTTCAAATGAGATGACTATAGCAGACCATGTTCTTTAAAGGAGAAGGCGTCGTTTTGTGAAATAATTACGTGGTCAATTAGGCGAACATCCAGGTATTGTAGGGCAGTCTTTATTGTTCTCGTGCTGCGTTCGTCGTAATCAGACGGTTCTGCCGAACCAGCTGGGTGGTTGTGCGCTATTATCACGGCTGTGGCGTTGGATCGAATCGCCGCCTCAGCTATTTTTCGTGGATAAAATGTGGTTGCTGCGGCTGTCCCCGTCTCCAAACGCTCTATCCCGTTTTTTATTAGCCTCAACCCAGAATCCAACAGCGCCACCTCAACAACCTCAAATTTTAGGTTGGATAACTTATTTTTCCACAACTCGATTGCTTTTGTTGAAGAGTCAAGTACTTGCCCACTCTCTAGCTTTTCACGCAAATATACCACATTCACTGCCCTGATGACCTTCAAGGCAACTGCTGTGGATTTGCCAATACCCCTTACTTTAGTAAGATCGCTTACCTCGGCGTCGAAAATATTGCGCAGTGACCCAAACGTTCCTAATAATTTCTTGGCCAGTGCTTTAACGTCCTTTCTCGGAATGCTCAGTGTCAACAACAATTCGACTATCTCATAATCACAAAGCCCGGCAAATTCAGAACGTAAGAACTTCTCACGCAACCTACTACGATGGCCATGGTTTACGGAATTGTCAGTATTTTCCGACACAGATGATTGTCTTTCATGTACGGTTATTACGCTTGGCAGGGACACGTTTTTTTCGTAAAAAAACAAAAATCCCACCGCCATAATCATTTTTCCAAAAAAAGCACACTCCACATTCCAAAAAAAACGGGAATTTTTCCGCTATAGTTATCTTACCCGAGAAAAACACACCTCCTATTCCAAAGAAACGGAAGTTTTACAGCTAAATATCGTTATATAGAATGCTTTTCTCAAGCAAGATAACTATAAATATCGTCGTCCAAACAGCTATAATCACCCTACCCAAAAACAGAATGCTCTACAGTACCCTCTTTCCCTCCTTTACTCTTTGAAAACACATATTTCATTGCGAAATGTGATAATAGCTACTTCCTTATCTCAAACAAGCCATCGTAGCGCCGCTTTGCCAGACCACGCATCTCCAACATTTGCAGGGAATTTACTACCCGATTCGCTGGCAACTCGGAAATCGCTACGACGGAATCTATTGCGGCTGATTTTTCCCTTAACAAAATTTCATAAATCCTTCTTTCAATGGGACACGCTATTTCCGGCATTTTAATCGACTGGACATACTCCCCATCCACACTTATGCGGAGCACTTGTTGCTTCGGGGTGTCGTCAAGATACGGAAGATCTGCGAAAATATCGTCCACGCACGTCAGCATTGTCGCTCCATCTTTTATCAGTGCCAAACATCCTGCGCTGGATGGCTGATCAATTCTCCCAGGAACAGCAAATACGTGCCTGCCATATTCCGTTGCAAACCGCGCAGTAATCATGCTACCACCAAATTTGTCGGATTCCACAACGATGACTGCATGGCACAATCCGGCAATCAATCGGTTACGTATGGGGAACGATTGTCTGTCAGCACGCCTACCAAGTGTAAATTCGGAAATGATCGCCCCCCTTTCTGATATCCTCCTGTACAGAGTGGCATTTTCAACGGGATAAACAATATCAATTCCATTTCCAAGCACGGCTATCGTTTGCCCACCGGCGGCCAATGCTCCTTCGTGGGCAAAGGTATCTATGCCCCGCGCCATACCGCTAACTATGCAAAATCCACGTCTTGCCAACTCCATGGCTAGCATTCTGGCAGTCTCGAGACCGTAGAGCGTTGTCGTTCGCGAGCCCACAATTGCTATGTTTTTGCTAAAATTGCTAATTTTCCCTATCGTATAAACGCCAATCGGGGCATCGGGAATTTCCCTGAGTAGCGTCGGATAACCATCACAGTTGACGTTCAAGAACCTTCCGCGAAGAGCCGCCAATTCATTTTCTTCACGGCGAAGGTCAAAATACCTCCAATGATTCATAATACTGTCGATGGATTGCTGATCTAGCACTGTCGTTGACCTTAGCTGCCCCGCGTCCGCAGAGAAAATACGAAGCACGTCCCCTCGAAAATGAGACAGCAACTTCTTTACTGTGCACGGCCCAATGTTCGGCAACGCATTCAACACCATGAACGCCTGATTCTCGCTAAGTATGCCCATTGGCAAATCCTATGACAGAAATTCCAAACCCTTGCAAGAAAATTTTAGGAAAATTTGGCGAAAAATGGTAAAAAATCATCAACTTTCCCTGGAAACTCTCCAGTCGACGACGTAGAGACACGTCGACCGTATCCTATTCCACGTCTCCCGATTGACAGTCACCAACAAATCCAGCGGTGTGCGCATGGGCGGGATATTATGGGATGCATGCCACGCGACCGCCAACGTTCTCTTCGAATAGCAATCAATTAGCCAAAATTTCACGTGTGTTTTTCGGGCACCAAAAGTCTCTGGCAAATTGTGAACTTTTATGTTTTTTAGGAGGAAAATTGGATCGGGATTTTTCTGGCCAAACGGCTGCAACATTTCCACCTCATCCATGAATCCGTTGTCGATGTCCTCCAAATTCAACTCCAACGAATATTCGATACTCTCCCCCTGCGGCAAGTTCGCAGAGTATTTTTGCACGGACTCGTTGAATTTTTTCCTAAATGCATCTATTTTTTCCGGCAATATGGACACCCCGACGGCAAACGGATGGCCACCCCAGGTTTCCAGAAGCGCGGCACAGTCGCTGAGCACATCTATTAAATTCGGTCCATTCGAACTCCTCCCAGATCCTTTGGCGACGTCACGTTCACTACCGAGCACGATGCACGGTTTTGCGTAACCCCTGGCAAATTTTCCACTTATGATACCAACAACCCCGGCATGCCAATCCTTGTCGTAGAGCACCAATCCGCTGTCGTTGGCATAGTGCTGCCTTACCAAATCTTCAGCTTGGCGCGTTATCTCCTTTTCAATGAGTTGCCGCTCCTTGTTCGTTTCATCGAGCTCGTAGGCATAAGTCATAGCTTCGTTAAAATCATCGCTCAGCATCATTTTTATCGGCAAAATCGCATCTGTCAACCTTCCACAGGCGTTCAACCTCGGACATAGCTTGAACGAAATATCGGAATGGCGTATGTTCGACCCAGCATGGATATCCGCCGATTTGCACAGCGCCTCGATGCCCGGTCTGCGCATTTTTCCGTTGATAATTTTTAACCCAAATTTGCATAGTATCCTATTTTCGCCTACCATGTACATCATGTCAGCAATCGTCCCAAGAGTTACCAAATCGAGATCATTCTTCAGCGAATAATTCAATGCACGCTTATCATCTTTTTTCCTAAGTACTCGCAGCAAAGCATAGCACAACCTAAAAACTAGACCAACCGTACACAATATTTTATATTTGTCGTAACCCTCTCCATCTCCGACGTGCGGATTCACTATGCAGCATCTCGCTACCGGCAATGATTTAGCCTGATGGTGATCGACAACCAATACTTCTATGCCGTTTTTTCTGAGAAAATCTATCTCATTGGCAGAATTCGTCCCGCAGTCCAACGCAATCACGGTATCATATTTTTTCTCAGAAAGTATGCGTTCTATTATTTCCGATGACAGGCCGTAACCCTCACAGGCACGCCTAGGTACGAAAAAATCCGAATTTATCCCAAAAGCTTTTAATACATTGATCAAAAGAGTTATACTGGTTATGCCATCCACATCGTAGTCACCGACTATCGCAACGCGCGAATTATTTTCTATGATCCGAATCAGCACATCTACGGCTCTATCGACATTCTTTATCTTGAACGGATCGTCCAAATACGCCAACTTTGGCCATAGAAATTTTTCTGCATCCAACTTAGATTCTATGCCCCTCTGCACCAATATTGCGCACAGCGGAAATCCCACATTCAACGATTTGTAGAGCATTTCAGCGGTCGATTTTTCATACGGGATCTGTACCCAGGTCTTTCCAGTCATTGCATTCACTAACTCGCCGTCCGCGTTCCGGTGACACGGTGAGATCCTCTTTCCCAGTGCCATGCATAGAATATGGGACTTGCGACGAATATGGAGAAAAATGTCCCTATGGCAATTCCAATCATAAATACCAGCGCAAAGTCAACGATTACGCCCGATCCGAACAGGTACAATGCGAGTGCTGCAAAGAACGTTGATACACTTGTCAACACAGTTCGCGAAAGTGTCCTTGTTATCGATAAATTCACCATGTCTCGGAAAGTCTCAGACCCATTTCCCTTTAATTCTTCCCTAATTCTATCGAACACGACTATTGTGTCGTTGATTGAGTAGCCGACAACCATTAAAATGGACGCGACCATTGGTGCAGAAATTTGGTGTCCAAGCGACAAATAAATCAACCCCGTCAGCACGGTGTTCATGATTGTTGAAATCACAGCACCGATGCCATAGCCAATTTCAAAGCGAAAGGCGACGTACACCATTATACCAACCATCGATAGCAGAACTGAAGTCACCGCATTTGCCTTGATCCCCTGACCAATGGATGCTCCAATCTCAGTTTTTTTCGCGAGCACGAGATCGTAATCCCCAAACTTATCTCTAAGAGATTCGAACAACTTTTCTCCACTACCCAATGTACTTTGAATGCGCAGAATTTCTTCGCTTTCGCTGGCTGATTTTTGGTATACGGAAACAACTTCGCCGATGCCATTTGCCGCCGCTACTCTATCAATCTCATTCATCGGTATTTTTTTATCAAACTTTATCGTGATCTCGTCACCGCCGGTAAAGTCTATGCCATAAATTTTCGTATGCCGCGAAGCAACAACAGCAACGCACGCAATAACTGCTACCACATATGCAATGAAAACATATTTCGAATATTTCAAAAAATCCAATTCGAATGGTCTAAACCTGAGGTTCGGCACCAGTGTTTTCACAAAACCTCTGCCAACCAATATTTCCAACAACCCCCTGCTAAGAACAAGCGCACAAAATATGGTGGCAAAGATGCCAATGGACAATATTACGCCGAATCCCCTTATTGGACCGGTCCCGAAATGCACAAGAATTATCGCCGTCAACAGCGTCGTCAAATTCGCATCCACAATGGAAGATAGCGCTCTTTCATGGCCAGCCACCAACGCCGCCGCAAGCGATTTTCCGCGAATAATCTCTTCCCGCATCCTTTCGAATATCAAAATATTTGCGTCAACCGCCATCCCTATGGTGAGTACGAGCGCTGCAATGCCAGGTAATGTGAGCGTGGCACCAATCGTTGCCATGATTCCGAGAGTAATCACAACATTTGCAAGCACAGCAATGAGCGACACAAGTCCAGCTACGTGGTAATATGCCACCATAAATAGGACGACGACAATCGCGCCTATCAGTGATGCGTTGAGGGAGCTCGTCCTGGCATCTTCTGCAAGCGATGGCCCAATTTCATTTAATTCTATAAATTTCAACTCCATTTCCAACGGATTATTCAATACATTCGCCAGCTCGAAGGCATCTCGCTGGGAAAAATTTCCTGTTATGCTTCCGTGACCGCTTTCTATCGCCGAACGAATGACAGGAGCGGAATACAACCTACCATCCAAAACAATCCCAAGCCTGCGATTTATATTGGCGGACGTTACGCTCTCAAAGCGTTTCGTCCCGCTATCCGTCATTGTCAATGAAATTCCATATTCCCCGTATTGACCAACGGTAACACCGGCATGTTTCACCATGCTACCGGTCATTTCCGGTATCCTTTTTACAAATGCCAAATCCGGCTTCCCACCGTTGGAATCATCCACTCCATTCTCAAATTCTAAAATCTCATAGCCGATAGGCGGACGTTCACTCTTGGACTTTGGAACGAGCGTATCGTGCAACAACTTGAACTCTAGCTTTGCCGGCTTCTTTATGGCATCCACGATTTCCGGGTTGTCCTTCGTTGAAATACCGGGCAGCTGAATTTCTATGCAATTACTACCAAAAATTCTCACCAATGGCTCTGCGACTCCGAGTCCGTCGATACGCTGGCGTATAATGTCTATGGCCTTATTCATCTGCTCCGACTTTTCCGTCGCACTCAAGCTATCGAATTTTGTGTCACTCACGCCTAGGACGAACGACACTCCGCCCTTCAAGTCGAGTCCCTGCTTAATCCTGCTCTTCGAATCGGCAAGAATTGACTCCAATAGAACACTATTTTTTCGATGAAGATTTTTTATATCAGCGACATTTTTGTTCCTAAAAAATTGTGATAAATCCAAATTTTCCCGATCCGCAACGGTAAGGATCGCCGAAAATAAACCCCTCGCTTTCCCGGAGGCCACCAATTCATTGGCACGATCAACAAGTTCCATGAAAGATCGTCTGTCATTAGTTACGCAACCAATGACGTACTTGGCAAACGGCCTATCGCGCAGTGGAAACAAATTATAGCAAGCGATGAGAACAACGGCAATTGATATCAAAATTCTGCGGAACGATGCCATTTTCTCCATGAAAATCATTCCTGTTTATCAGTTTTGTCCAATTTTGCCTGGATGTAGGATCGAAAAATCTCAATCTTCGTATCGTCGGAAACCTTCAAAACAAATCGCGACCCCTTAACATTGGAAATTGTACCGACTATCCCAGATGTTGTTACGACCTTATCGCCGGCTTTCAGCTCCTCTATCATCTTTATCTGGTTTTTTTGCTTTTTCCTCTGCGGAGCTATCAGCAAAAACCACATGCCAGCGAATAGGAGCACGTACACAACAAGCATCTGCAGGCCGGCGCCAGTCGATTGCTGTTGCCCGGCTGCCGCTTCGGCTACCATGAGCACCGGTCTAAATCCATACACCATGCTAGTGGGAGACTAAAACGCCAGGCCACTTGATCAAGAAATAAATCCCGAAAAATTCGGACAAGATTCCAAAAAATCCAAATATCAAAACCCCTCCGACCGGCCGCAAAGGCAGTTTTCTGAGCGCACCTGGACAACGTATCAGAAAAACCACGTTTGCGAAATACACGCTCCCCGGTATCTTATAATCATCTTCCTCGAAAGTCTACAATTATCTTACCAGAAAGGGGCATATTATTTTTCCATAATAGGAGAAATTTCCCGCCGAATGTCGTTGGATAGAATATTTTTTTCAAGTAAGATGACTATGGGCAATTGGGAACGGGTATTTGCCAGCGAGACTCCAAATTCACGGAACATGCACAGGCAAAAAAAGGATGTAAACAATCTCCCATATGACCGGAACATTCAAAAAAATAATTTTGTTCAAAAAAATTTTTTTCATCATATGGTACTGGCAAGATGTTACGTAAATTTTCCCCAGAGAAATTCCGCAGTCACTTTCCAATCTTGTCCAAACCGCTTAGAAGCGGGAAAGAATTAATTTTCTTTGACAACCTAGCAACCACTCAAAAGCCACAGTGTGTCATCGACAAAATTTCTGAGTTTTATTCGACGTACAATTCCAATGTGCACAGGGGGATGTACGAATTCAGTGAAATGGCGACAAATGGTTACGAGCAAACGCGCACTAGTCTAGCGAGTTATCTATGCGTCAAAGATCCGAGGGAGATAGTGTTCGTACGCGGGACGACGGAGGCAATAAATATTGTCGCCCACGGTTTCGGCAGAAGGTTTCTGATTGCCAGCGACGAAATCTTGATTGGAGCAGTTGAACACCACGCAAATTATCTACCGTGGCAGATATTGGAACGCGAAATCGGAATACGCCGTAGGATTATTCCGCTGGACGAGAACCATTGCATAGATATTGGAAAGTACGAAAAAATGTTCTCCGATCGAACGAAATTAGTCGCAATCCAACATATAAACAACGTCGTCGGTGGGGTAAATGACATTGAAAAGTTAGTAAAAATTGCACACAAAAATGGTGCAAAAATTTTGATCGATGGAGCTTCGTCTTTGGCGTCAAAAAAAATAAATATCTCGAAACTTGATTGCGATTTTTTCGCATGCTCGGGGCACAAATGTTTTGGTCCGATGGGCAGCGGGTTTCTCTTCGGGAAATATGGGTTGCTGATGGAAATGCTCCCATACAACGTCGGTGGAAATATGGTGAACACCGTACGTTTCGAAGAATCGATTTTCAAGATGCCACCGGATAAATTCGAAGCTGGAACGCCGGATGTCGCCGCTGTTATAGGATTTGGAGAGGCGATAAAATTTTTGGAGACTGTGGATATGCCGTCGGCACAGGCATACCTCGGCGAACTTACGTCATACCTTGGGAAAAAACTTGCCCAAATTTCCGGCATCACGATTTACGGAAAGCCGGCAAAAAGCGGCATATTTTCATTTAATTTAGAAGGTATCCACGCCCACGATGTCGCAACATACCTCGGCAACGAAGGAATTGCGGTACGCGCTGGGACACATTGCGCACAGCCTATGATGCAAATCCTAAACGTTCCTGGAACTGTGCGAATTTCGCTGTGCCCATACAACACAGCGAAAGAAATCGACATAGCCGTGGCCGCATTGGGGGCATGCGCAACGACTTTCAAACCCAAACCTAGGCTGGGCAGGAACTAAGTCCCCACCACTACGCAACCGAACGACTTTTCCGGGAAAAAAAATCGTCCACGGCAACGTATATGGTCATCTTACTCGAGAAAAGCATACTGGATGGCGTCGGCAAGGGATGTATAGCAGCTCCGGTTAAGAAAGGCACAAAAAAAGCATGGTAAAGTGCATCGCCAAGGGAAGAGAAAAGAGGCAAGATATCCCTGAGTTTTCGTTTGAGTTTAGCCCAAAATTTTTCG
>JAISXS010000098.1 GCA_031270385.1 Puniceicoccales bacterium
CGAAAAATTTTGGGCTAAACTCAAACGAAAACTCAGGGATATCTTGCCTCTTTTCTCTTCCCTCGGCGATGCACTTTACCATGCTTTTTTGTGCCTTTCTTAACCGGAACTGCTATAGCGGGCAGATTCTCGTTTTTTTAGAATAGGGGGTGTGCTTTTCTCGGGGAAGATGACTATACACGTTCGTCGTGCGCCAATGCAATGACTAGCATTTTTTTTCCATAATCTTTCTTGACTGTGGGAATAAATGATGGATAACGTGGGAAAATGGTGAATTAGGTATTCTGTGTTATTTGGTAGAAACAGCATTTATGTCGGGAAAAATCGGCATATCACCAATGAAAGTGGGGGGGGGCCGCTGCCGTCGAGGCGGAGATTTGAAACCGGTCTGGGAAAAATCCACGTGGTAATTCCTGACCCATCGTGGTGCGTAGTCGTTTGTTTGCAAAGAATAGTATGGAGACTTGGAAAAAGGCCGTTGAATGCGAGTCTTGGGGACGAAAAAGGACAGGGGACGCTTATAAAATTTTTTTCAAGAACTGAAAAACTATCCTGCAGTGGCCGTGGAAAAATCGCCGTGAGTCAGGTACCAACGACTCATGCAGGTTTTAAAAAGGAGGTTCCAATGGTTGAAAATTTCACGACCATTGGAATTCGTGGTATGGAAAGGTACGGAGAGTACTCGCGCGTTGAGAACGAGGAAAATGACGAAATTAGCAAAGTTTTGGTAGAATTAGGCCTATGACGGACAGAACACAGGCAAATGCTTCCCATTGCCCGGTTCTTTTGGACCAGGTTGTCAAGTTACTAGTGCCGCCCGGGAAATCCTACCCAAATGGAGGACAGTTTTTGGATTGTACGTTCGGTGGCGGCGGACATTCCGAAGCGTTGTTGCAAGCGGGCGAGAAGATTTTTTTGTATGCAATCGATTGTGACCCATTAGCGAAGAAACGAGCCCAAGAATTTTCGCTAAAATACGAAAATTTTAGGTTTTATCAGATGAACTTTGTGGAAGTTGGGTGCCTGAAGTTGCCGCAACTCGATGGAGTTTTGATGGATCTTGGAGTTTCATCGTTCCAACTCGACGACGAAAGTAGGGGATTTTCTTTCAAGCATCATGTGCCGTTGGACATGCGGATGGACAACAGTAGGGGTATCAGGGCGGAGGAATTTCTACGAACGGCGGACGAGCGTGATCTCATAACGGCTATTCGAGACTATGGAGAGGAAGAACAATGGCGCAAAGTTGTCAATACCATAGTGGAAAACAGGGCAGGGCGCAGCATATCATACTGTGACACATTTGCCAAAATGGTAGCCAATTGTTTTTCGAAAGATCCGCGCCAGAAGATACATCCTGCGACAAAGACATTCCAGGGAATACGAATTTTCATAAACGGCGAACTACGCGCATTGGAAATGGCGTTGCCGGTTTTATTTGATAAATTGGCCGTAGGGGGAAGACTTATTTTGGTCAGCTTCCATTCTTTGGAAGATCGAATTGTGAAAAAATTTTTCAATGCGATGGCCGGTAAAGCGATTGACAAATTTGATTCACAATCGGTGCAGGAAAGGGTGGTCTTTGCAAAAATTTTAACAAAAAAACCTATTTTGCCAAGCGAATCAGAAATCAAAAATAACCCGCGCAGTAGATCGGCTAAGTTGCGCGCACTGGAAAAAGTAAAAAGTTGTGGGACCAAAAAATGAAACGACCAGCGAGAAAGCTAATAAAAATTCCAATGCTGGTGCTAGCGTGTCTGGCCGTCAGTGCGTTTGCGCTATCAGTATCATTGGTGCGGTCGCGGCAAAAAATCGTTCTTGCAAGTCGCAAAATATGGGAACTTGAGAAGAATATTTCCGCATACACCGCAAAAAATTCTGAAATCGACGCAGAGATACTGCGCCTGAGTACCACGGAAAGGTTGAAATCCGTGATCGCGTCAGATGGCCTTGTATTGGCGAATAATTGGAATATCGTGAAGGTGTCGCGAGAGGAAATAAATCTCTACGCAATGAATCGGACAAGGGGCACACTTGCCAGCAACACCGAGGCTAAGAATTTTCAACAACAAACTGATCCAGCCACAGAAAACTAGTAATCGTGCATACAAATATAGTCATCTTATCTGAAAAGAGCATATTATTTTTAATAAAAAAATGAGAATTTCTCCGCCAAATGCCGTTGGATAAAAGCATTCTATCTAACAATATTTGACTAAAAGATTCGTGTCTTTATGAAAAAAATACGCTTTCTCCGGGTAAGATAACTATAGTTATCTTACCTGAAAAAAGCATACTGCTTTTCCATACAAGCACGAATTTTCCGTTGATGCGTCGTTGCACGGAATGCTTTTGTCAAACAAGATGACAATGATTATCTTGCTTGACAAAAGCACTTCGCCCAACGATTCTTGGCGGGAAAATTCCCATTTCTATGAAAAATATAGTTATCTTACTTGAGAAAAACATGCTCTCTGTTTCAAAAAGCGGGAATTTTTCCGCTAAATATCATTATATAGAATGATTTTTTCGAGTAAGACGACTATAATATGCTCCTTTCGAATAAGATGACTAAATCTTACCCGAGAAAGGCACATCCCCCATTCTAAAAAAACGGGAATCTGCCCGCTAAATATCGTCAAATAGAATGCTTTTCTCAAGTAAGACAACTATAAATCATCTTAATTGACAAAAGCACCCCGCTCAACGATATAGCAATTCCCCTTGACGAGGGCGTTTAAAAATATAGTAGGTAAGAGCGAGATGTACTATTCGAAGGATCTGAGGGAAAAGGTAGTAAAGTATTTCGAG
>JAISXS010000100.1 GCA_031270385.1 Puniceicoccales bacterium
CGAAAAATTTTGGGCTAAACTCAAACGAAAACTCAGGGATATCTTGCCTCTTTTCTCTTCCCTTGGCGATGCACTTTACCATGCTTTTTTGTGCCTTTCTTAACCGGAGCTGCTATAACTCCAAGCGAAAACTTTCCTCCATCTCTTTGCATCCCTTGCCGATGCCATTCAGTATGCTTTTCTCGAGCAAGATGACTATACGTGCTCGGGTTTCAATGCTATGGTTGTCTTACTTGACAAAAGCATTCTAATGCAGCGACGCACCAACGGAAAATTCATGCTTTTACGGAAAAGCGATATGCCTTTTCTCAGGTATAGTCATCTTCCCCGAAAAAAGCATATTGCTTTTCCATAAAAGAATGAATCTTCCGTTGGTGCGTCGTTGCATTAGAATACTTTTCTCAAGTAGGACAACTATAGCTATCTTACTCGAAAAAAGTATTTTATCCAACGATATTTAGCGGAGAAATTCCCATTTTTATGAAAAATAATATGCTTTTTTAGGGTAAGATAACTATAGCCATCTTGCCTGAGGAAAGCATACTCCGTTTTCCAAAAAACGGGAATTTTTCCGCAAAACATCGTTAGATATAATGCTTTTCTCAAACAAAACAACTATATATGACGAGAGGTGGGGTTGTTCTGCCGTGTTTTTTCGCTGCGCTCCAATCACCTTTTATGAGTCTCGGGCTTATAATCATCTTTCCCGAGAAAAGCACACCCCCTATTCTAAAAAAACGGGAATCTGCCCGCTAAATATCGTTAGGTAGAATGCTTTTTTCAAGTAAGATAACTATAGTTCGACCTGAGCCACTTATCCTCCAAAGACATCAATTCCTTGCAGCAATCGGAGTATGTGACGCAGAGAGCCGGATCGCAGGATCCGGAAAGTTGGACTTCCAATTCTTCCTTCTTCGCTTCTAACTCCGCTATCTCCCTTTCCAGACGAAGCAATTCATCTTCCCCGACTGATTTTTTTTGATCTGGAGAAATTTCCGACTTTGCGATTCGGGAATTTTTCACGGACCCATTTTCCATGCTGTCTTTGGCTAGCAAAGATCTTCTGTAATCATCCAAGGATCGCGTGAATGGCGTGCATTTTCCGCCATTGACTATAAAGAACTTATTGCACGTTTTTTCCAACGTGTAAAAATCGTGTGTAATGAGTATGACAGCCCCTTCGTACTTTTCTATGGCCTCGATCAGCGCCTCACGGGCCCCTATGTCAAGGTGGTTTGTCGGCTCGTCGAGCACCATAGCATGGGGAGTGTGCAAGGAGTTTATCGCGAGGAGAACACGAGATTTTTCGCCGCCGGAAAGATTTTCAACAGTTGTTTCGCTCCTCGTCTGCGTTATCCCAAACTTCGCCAGATGCGCACGAGCCTGTGTTTCAGAAAATCCACTATCCATGTAGTTAAGAATCGCTATTGGTGTTTTTTTGACATCCAGTTCATCCGCTTGCTGCTGAGAAAAATATGAAATCTTCACATTTCTTCCGTAGGTAATTGTGCCGCGCTGCGGTCGTAAGCGGCCGGAAATTACCTTTGCCAGCGTTGATTTTCCATTCCCATTTGCTCCTAGCAATGCGATTCTATCGTCAGAATTTATGTAAAATTCCACGGAACTGAGCACAACTTTGTTTCCGTACCCGGCCGAAACATCCTCCAGTTCCACCAGCCTGCGATCGACTTGCGGCTGCGGTTGCGGAAAGGAAAGCCGCACCTTATACTCGGAACTCGGCATCTCTGGAATTTCCATTTTTTCTATCATCTTTACCCTGCTCTGGGCTTGCTTTGCCTTCGTCGCCTTCGCTCCAAACCTGTTGATAAAGACCTGCATATGGTCTCTCTTTTTTTGCAAATTTGTAATATTTCTTATCAGAGCAACTTCCTTTGTCTTCCGCGTATTAGCGTAAGTGTCATAGTTTCCCTTGAAAAGGTTTAACTTTCCGTCGTATATACTAACTATATGATTGCAAACCTTATTCAAAAATTGTTTTTCGTGGGAAATCATTAGCATCATTTTGTCCGTTTTTTCCAAATAATTTTCAAGCCACATCGCCGTCTCAAAATCCAGGTGGTTTGTCGGTTCATCGAGCAGCAGGCAGTGTGATGGAGCAAACAACGTCGCAGCAAGGGACGCACGAACTTGCCACCCTCCAGAAAAACTACCAAGCTTTTCGCCAAGATCATCTTGTTTAAACCCGAGACCGGCCAATATCGCCGCCGCCCGGGCTTCTGCGCTATATCCTCCTATGGCGTCATAGGCTTCGTAGGCACTTGCTAACTCTTCCGCCGAGATATTTTTTTCATCGTTTAAAATCGCTCGCAAACGCACCAATTCCCCATCTGCATTAATTACAAAATCAATCAACAAAGCCTCACAACTTTCAATTTCCTGCTTCACGCAGACAATTTTCGTTGAATTTTTTATGTAAATTTCTCCGCCATCGACTTCCTCTTGTCCGAGAATTAGACGAAATAGCGTCGTTTTACCGCATCCATTCGGGCCAACTATTCCAATTTTTCCGCTTGACGGCAGATGGAGCGTTGCATTTTCGAACAAAATGCGGCTCCCAATGCGATACGTCAAATTTTCAATGTCTATCATGCGCCTCTTTGCGTTCCATCTAGACAGCAAAAATTTCACAGTATGACAACAACAAACATTTTATTCGGTAGCTTATTTTACTTGACTGGTCTATTTTTTGTCATACTAAACCAGTGCAAGTTGGAAATCTGGAGTGTGGCAAATATGGACAGTCATTTGATGGCGAAGAAATTCAAAGCGTTCACTATACTAGAGACGATTTTGTCTGTTGTTTTTGTCGTAGCAGTCGTGCTCTTCGGCAATAGGCTGATTGTAATAGCCGAAGATAATACGCAAACTTTGGAAGAGTCAAAAATCATCGATAAAAAATTGAAATCGCTGCTGATAACACTCAGAGAGGACATCGGGGCAATGGTTTTGCTTGACAAACATCAGCCGATTTTCGAGATCTGTGGCAAGAGTAGTGGCAAGAGCTTCCAAATGTTTTTTTTCACGACAAATGGGGAAAAACACACAACGGCGGCAATAAGGTACGATATTTCCGAATTAGAATTCGGTAAAATGGAGATTGCACGCACGGAACTAGATGGACAAACAACTTTGGAATTACAGATGGCCCTTAGTTCCGGCTCTTCCTTTGAAAGTTTTTTCGAAAATGTTGACCAATCAAAAAAATTGACGCGCGAATTTGACATAGTGTTGTCGGATTTCAGAGTCCGCGTCGCCGTGAGAGGGAATAACGATCGTGTGATACTCCTTCCCTCAAATGTGAAAATGTTGTACACTCCAAGAAAAATTGCCTACGAAAAATCTGCAAAATGGACAACAATTAGCGGCGATATCCTATGCTTCGATGTCACAGCAAGATCTCTTCTCAAAAAAGACGCAGCAAAGTTGACAGCTTTGAAAGCTAAGAGTCCAGATGAAGCGAAAAACTTCCTGTTCCTCCATTCAGTGAAAAGTTTCGGGAAAATCACGTTCAATGCATCAAATTTTTAGAATTTATATAATTGTAGTCAAACTCCTTGACAAGCGCATTTAAATTTGCACATGAAGAGTAGATGGCATACTATAGCAGTTCCGGTTAAGAAAGGCACAAAAAAAGCATGGTAAAGTGCATCGCCGAGGGAAGAGAAAAGAGGCAAGATATCCCTGAGTTTTCGTTTGAGTTTAGCCCAAAATTTTTC
>JAISXS010000101.1 GCA_031270385.1 Puniceicoccales bacterium
GAAAAATTTTGGGCTAAACTCAAACGAAAACTCAGGGATATCTTGCCTCTTTTCTCTTCCCTTGGCGATGCACTTTACCATGCTTTTTTGTGCCTTTCTTAACCGGAGCTGCTATATAATACTGTCGTCCGTACTTTCGTGGGTTATATTTTTCTTTGTATCGTATTTCGTAGAACTGAGAATTTCCGTGCTGTGTATGAAAAAATTAAACACCACGGTCGGAGAAATAAAATCAGCTGTGTGGAGGGCGAACGTAGCGTCCTATCTCTTTATTATTACATTTGCATTATCACATTTCTTATATGAACCGTGGTTTTTTCAGATGAAGTTGTCATTTTATACATGGTGCGAATCGGTAGTGCGGAACTTATTTAGGTAGTCACGTTTTTACGAAAAACATGCCTGTTATTTTGTCTGCGATCTCACCTGCGGATAACCCATTTTCGGACCGCAGAATATCTACCGATGATCCGTGGCGAACGAATTTGTCAGGCCATCCAAAGCGGAGAACTCGCGGTCTCACCGGAATTGAGTCGTAAAATTCCAAAACTGCGCTGCCGAACCCTCCGGCCAAAACGTTGTCTTCCAATGTTGCGATGATTTCGTAGTTTTTGCCAAGTTTTTCCAACATTCCTCCATCAATCGGCTTGGCGAATATGGCACTTACGATTCCAGGATCCACGCCAGCGATTCGCAAATGTTTCGCGACTTCTTCGGCTACCTCGACCATGTTTCCGAGGGCTAGTAGGCAAATTTTTTTCCCTGCGACAAGTTCTTCTCCGGATCCGAGTTCTAAAAATTTGGAAAATTCAATTGAGCTTGTGTCACGCTCTACTCGGCAAAATCTCTGGTATCTGATGAAAACCGGCCTTTGCCAGGCGAACGCGGAATGTAGCGCATCGACAAACTCCTGTCCACTCCTCGGCTGCAAAATTATGGAATTTGGAATCAATCGCAGATATGAAATATCAAACATACCATGGTGTGTCGCGCCATCGCGGGGGGAAACCCCGGCCCGATCCAGGCAAAAGATTATTGGCAAATTTTGCAAACAAACATCATGTATGACCTGATCAAACGCCCTCTGCAAAAATGTCGAGTATATCGCGCAAACTGGTCGCATACCAGCTTTCGCCAGTGCCGCACAAAATGTTACTGCGTATTCCTCCGCGATCCCAACGTCGACATATTGCCCCGGCAAATTTTCGCGCATGTGGAACAACCCCGTCCCGTAAGCCATAGCTGCTACGACTCCGATGATTCTTTTGTCTTTCCTGGCGAGTTTTGTGAGTTCCATCCCAAGGATCTCCCCGTAGGAGACAATTTTTTTTTCACATTGCCGCTGAGTTCCGTCGATATTGGCAGCGGGTTCTACGCCATGAAATCGTTCCGGCGAGCTGACGGCATCGACACAACCGCGTCCTTTGATTGTTTTTACGTGCACGAGTATCGGTCTATCGCAGCGTTTACAGAATTCTAAAATCTCTTCCAATTGGGCTATGTTGTGGCCGTCGATCGGCCCAAAATAGCGCAGACCATAGTACTCGAAATAGGACGTCGGCAGAAATACACTTTTAATAGCGCGCTGCAAAGTTCTCACATTGCGGATAATTGATTTCCCGACCTTACCGCTTCCCAGTATTTTTTTTATTGAAGCCGTGATCGACCCATAGAATTTGCTGCGTAATATTTTGTTTAGGTAAAGCGGGATTGCCCCAACGTTTGAACCGATGGAAAATTCATTGTCATTGACTATGACGATTAGTCTTTTGGCCGTTGCCGGCAAGTTATTCAGAGCCTCCAGCGTCATCCCGCATGACATGGAGGCATCCCCGAGCACTGCAATTATGTGATTATTCCTATCCCCGATCCCGGCCTTATCCCTCACGTGGGCAAATCCCAAAGCGACCGACAGCGCAGTACCAGCGTGTCCAGCTACAAATGCGTCGCTTTCACTTTCTTCAGGCGCTGAAAATCCGCTGTAGCCACCGCTAAGGCGAATTTGCGAGAACTTTGGTCCGTTCCTTCCGGTGAGAAGCTTGTGAACATACGTCTGATGGGAAACGTCGAAGATAATTTTATCCTTCGGGGAATCGAAAACCCTGTGCAATGCTATAGTTAGCTCTACGACCCCCAGATTGGATGCCAAATGCCCGCCATTGCGACCAATTACACTTATCAGTGTTCCGCGAATCTCATTGGCAAGGTCATCCAACTGATCTTTTTTTATTTTTTTTACATCATCCGGCCCACGTATGCTATCCAATATGCTCACTGCTCCGAATTCAATGAATCAGAATTTGGAATCGCAGTCAACAAAACTTCACTGCCAAATTTTGATGGCTGCGTGATTTCCACCCAATCTACAACTATTCGTAAAGATTCCCTAAGATTGGTATCAAAAATCTCTATCCCATCAACGTCATCGTGTTTTTTATTTTCGTCATTTTCTGTGCTTGCTTCCACACTTTTAATGTCAGGTAAATTGATGCCCTCATAGTTATATCCCTGTGTTTTTGATAATATGCTAATTTTTTCGCTTATTTCATTTTTCACGGCGTCATCGACGATTTTTTCCGTCAGCCGCGTGGAAATTTTCAGTGGAATTTCTTTCCTATTCACGATTTCATCGAAGCGATCCACTCTTTCCATCAGCACGGCGAATTCTTCCATTGTTTCTTGCCTGGCATTTGACAGTTTGGATAATTTTGAAATTAAATCGTCGTCGAGGAACAAATTTTTGTTGGCTGATGGTTTCGCATCACCGAAATCCGCTGGTGGAATCGTGTCCCATTCGAGGGCATGGGCATGATCCGCTTCCCTCCGATGGAAGCATTCATCCAGTCCGACGAGTTTTATGTCCGATGGGACGCCCTTCAGTTGTGTCGATGATCCAGTCGGCAGATACCACTTTTGTACTGTGATGTATACTGCTCCGAGATTTTTGCCGTCCTTAAACGATCGGAAATGTCTGTTCATGTCAATAGCGGCCTGAACACTTCCCTTGCCATATGTCGATTCGGCGCCAACAATCAGCGCACGCTTGTGGTCGCGAAGTGCACCTATTAAAATTTCCGATGCCGAAGCGCTCATGGACGACGACAGAATTGCCAGTGGCCCGTCCCAGTCCACGCGCGCATCGTCGTCGTAAAACTGCTCTATAATGCCACGGGAATCCTTTACTTGGACAACGGGACCGGTTTCTATGAACAACCCAGCTATGGAAATCGCCTGATCCAGCAAACCACCACCGTTTTGCCGTAGATCAATTACCAGGCCGTCAATTCCCCTGCCCTTCAAAATTTCAAGCAATTTTTTCACATCTCCACTCGCAGATATGGATTGTTCATTGTCGCAATCACCATAGAAGGATGGCAACTCGATTACTCCGATTTTTACCTTGTATTTTCCCCTTTCCAATTCGAAATATTTGGCACTGGCTCTCGCCTCGTTCATTTTTATGTTATCGCGGACAAGCCTAACTTCCTTCGTATCACCGGCCGCTGTTTCCAGCTTTACGCGCACAACCGTGTCCTTTTGTCCGCGTAGCAACTTCACGGTCTTGTAGAGCCTCAGGCCAACGATGTCGACGAATTCACCATCATCCCCTTGGGCAACGGCAATTATTTTGTCTCCGGATTTAATCTCTCCGGACAGCTGTGCCGGTCCTCCGGGGGTCAATTTTTGGATCGTGCATACGCCGTTTTCATCGGCCAATTCCGCACCAACACCAATTAGCGAATTGCGAATGCGCACATTAAAATCCTCAAAGGAGTCCCGCGATAGAAAACTTGTGTGCGGATCGTACATGTTGGAGATGCTGTTTAAAAACATCTCTTGCACAACCCACGGATCGATGTCTTTGAACGTTCGTCTCCAACTCTCGTGCCTTCGTCTTACGTTGTTTACAGCCTCTGGAAGAACCGCCATTACATCGTCCTCGCAAATCAAAATTTTTGAAATTGAACACGCCCTGCAATGGTTTCCCTGGGCACATTCTGTACAGTTTCCTTCGGATTCGGCCGAATTTTTACAGCATCCGGATTCTTTTTTCTTTGATTTGCACAGATTGATTGCCTCTCCTAGAACCTCAAATTTCAACCTCTTTTCCCAAAGAATGTCTGCTTCTTCCTCCGTTAGTGGCCAGTTACAATCCTTCCTGTCCGGCGAAAAAGTTTCATTTTTTGAAAAATCGAAGGGAAATTCTAGTCTCCGTATGGCTTTATTGGCGAATTTAAACGCTGCTACTCTGAAACTGTTAAAAATTTCAAAAGCTGGTGTCAAACTTCCAGCTCCGACGTAAATATCTAATGTTTGCGTGAACTTTTCAAGTATGACGTCCACGTCTTTTTGTAGGAATACCATCTTCCAATGGTCGAGTTCACCGAGAAAATTCAACAGAATTGCCCTGCTATCCAGCAGCGAAATATCCCTATGCTCCAGGTGTACTTCCTCCATGCACCGGACCATGTATATTGTTTCTCTCCGCATTTCCCGTGTCGGATTCAACTCGGGATATTTTTCACCCTCGGCTGACGCCGGCAATTGCTGAATCAGGGCGACTGTCGCCAAAAAGATCGTGAAAATTTTACAAAAAATACCCACGGAGTTTTTACATCCACACGTCATAGACACACGATACTTAAATAAAACGGCAATTTTACAAGAATAAAATCCGTTTCGCTGTAAGACACATCAAAACACGACCCACAAAGTTGCCGGAACCGCTGGTGGAGCCGATCGGGATCGAACCGACGACCTCCACAATGCCATTGTGGCGCTCTACCAATTGAGCTACGGCCCCATTCTGTCAGTTGAAGAAGTGGCACACCACGCAGGAGTCGAACCCGCAACCTTCTGGTCCGTAGCCAGACGCTCTATCCAATTGAGCTAGTGGTGCATCCCTCAACTTTCGTTTAGTCTGAAATTTAAAATTTAGGAATCAAGCATTTTGTAGCGCGGTTGTTATCTATGTTTCCGGAGACATGGACTCCCTGCCGCCGGCCAAAGCCTAAAATTTACCTCTCATGTGAAATTTTTTGTAGGCAGAGACGGGACGTCTTTTTGTCAATGGCAGTGTAAAGCGTCGTCAAAATTGGGCGATTCGTCATTCGCCGGCTTTTATAATGCTTATCTTTGCACGAAATCCATCTTTCAATATTGATTGGACTCCCGGTGAAAGACATGATCTTTCCCGTTCAGTCCCATTGCAACTGGATTCCTCGGTGGAAAAATTTTGTTCCGAAGAACCCGCCCTCAGTTCGCGAATGTCCTGTATTATCGCATCTATCGCCCTTGATTGTCCGCGTTCCGCAGCTTTTAGCAACGCCGTCTCGAAATTCACTGTTTCTGAAAGGCCAGTCCTAACCGAGTCCTTAGCTCCATGAATTTCTTCTAGTATACGCACGAGCCTGTCAGGATAATTGCTGCCGCCGTTCAAAACATCCGCCAGTTGACTGTGGATTTTTTCTTCAACTATGCATAAAACCCTGTACATATCGCAGTTTTGCGATGAAATCTCATGGGAAATTTTTATGAGTTTACCATAATCCCCATAGTACATGGCGCTGATGATACCATCGATTGTTTTTTCGTCAACAAGGCCATAGGCGGCGTTGACATCGCAAATTTCTATTTCGCCATCACAGAACGTTACCATGCGGTCGAGAATTGATTCCGCATCCCTAACTCCACCACAGGCCAACTTCGCGATCGCGTTGATCGCGGCATCGGAAATTTTTATTCCATCAGCCTCAGCTATTGCGGACAGCCTTTTCGCGAGTACTTCGGTAGAAACTGGACGGAACGAGAATCTTTGGCAGCGTGACACAATGGTTGGCAGAACCTTGTGCGCCTCCGTTGTGGCGAAAATGAATTTTACGTGCGACGGGGGTTCTTCAAGTGTTTTGAGTAGCGCGTTGAATGCTGCGTTCGACAACATGTGCACCTCATCAATTATATATATTTTATATCTACACATGGTCGGAGCGTATGCACACTCGTCGCGAAGATTTCTGATTTGCTCGACGGAATTATTCGACGCACCGTCGATTTCGATCACATCCGTGCAGCTGCTTGTCGCTATGGATCGAGAAATTTCATCGTACGGGTCAAAATCTACGGCTGGACCGTCGTTTCCATTGAGTGCCATCGCAAATAATCGTGCCGTTGTTGTTTTTCCAGTTCCACGCGGCCCGACAAATAAGTAAGCGTGCGCAATACGGCGCGTTTTTATGGCATTCATAAGCGTTCTGACTATGTGTTCCTGGCCGATAATTTCCTCGAATGTTTTTGGCCTCCAGCGCAGGGCAATTACCCTGTATTGTTGCCGATTTTTTTCAAAAACCTCCTCCTGCATTGGGAGGAATCCTGTAGTATGCGACGCCAAAGTAAAGAATTAATGGCAAGTTAAACTTCCTCAGTAGGAGAAAATCGATTCTGTCTGGTTGGGGAATTTATTACAGGAGCCGCGTTTTTCGGTGAAATTTTCAGTCAAGGATGTTTTTTTACAAATATAGAAAATCTTTCGCAGAAATTTTAATTGCCTACGATGGCGTGAAAAATACAATTTTGTG
Organism: Puniceicoccales bacterium; assembly: GCA_031270385.1. Taxonomy (GTDB): domain Bacteria; phylum Verrucomicrobiota; class Verrucomicrobiia; order Opitutales; family JAIRKQ01; genus JAIRKQ01. The sequence goes on from JAISXS010000101.1 coordinate 6,576, forward strand.
TGGTATGAGAAGGGTTGCTATATTGACTGCCGGTGGGATTGCTCCGTGTTTATCTTCCGCCATCGCTGCATTGATACAGGAATACGACAAGGTGTCGCCTGAAATAGAGATGATTTGCTATCGCGATGGATACAAGGGCTTGTTGCTCGGGGATTCCGTCAACGTTACCCATGGAACCGTGGAATCCGCGGAAATTTTGTACAAATTTGGAGGAAGTCCCATAGGAAACAGCAGGGTAAAATTAACAAACGTTGAAGACTGCGTGAAGCGGGGATTTATCAAGGAAGGGCAAATTCCTCTGAACGTTGCGGCTGAGCAGTTAGTAAAAGATAAAATCGACGTGTTGCACACCATAGGTGGGGATGATACGAATACAGTCGCCGCCGAATTAGCAAGATACCTGGAGGAAAACGGATACAAACTGCAGGTCATCGGGTTGCCGAAGACGATAGATAATGATATTATTCCGATTGCCCATAGTTTGGGGGCGAACACAGCGGCTGAACAAACTGCGGTGTTTTTCGAGCACATTGTGGCTGAAACGACGGCGAACCCAAAAATGTTCATTGTCCATGAGGTGATGGGACGCAAGTGTGGGTGGTTGGCGGCTGTTTCCGCGGTGCTATACACGAAGAGATTGCAGGAAAGGGAATTTATTTCTTCCCTTGGTATGTCGAAAGAAAAGTATTCCATTCACGGGATATACGTTCCAGAGATGCAGATAGATATTGAAAAAGAAGCGACTAGGTTGGCAGAAATCATGGAGACTGTTGGCTGTGTGAATATTTTTGTCAGCGAGGGTGCGTGTGTAGACGAGATAGTTTCCTCCATAGAGGCTGGCGGAGAATCCGTTCCGCGCGATGCATTTGGCCATGTGAAGTTGGATTTTGTGAACCCGGGTCAGTGGTTTGGGTCGCAGTTTGCGAAAAGGATCAATGCTGAAAAGGTACTTGTGCAAAAAAGTGGGTATTTTGCCCGCTCTGCTCCGTCGAACCTATATGATATCGCGTTGATAAACGACAGTGCTGCGATGGCCGTAAAATGCGCTACCAACGGTGAGTCCGGTGTCATAGGTCTGGATGAGGAAGACGAAAATCAAATGGCATGCATAGACTTTCAGCGAATTAAGGGCGGAAGACCGTTTAACGTACATAAAAATATGGAGTTCGTGAATCTGCTGAGGCAGATAGGGCAGTTGTAGCCGCTTCATTTGAAAAGGGCGCATTTCCCTCATAAAAAGGGAATTTTCCCGTCGGGTACCGTTAGACGTGGTCATCTTGTCTGTGAAGGACGTGTTGTTTTTTCACAAAAATGTGTGAAATCTTCCGCCAAATATATAGCTGTTTCATCTGAAAAGGACATGTTTTTCTTTATAAAAAGAGAATTTTCTTCGCCAAATACCGTCGAGTTAGGATGTCCTTGTCGAGTGTGACAGTTATATATAACTGTCTTACTTGAGAAAAGCATTTTATCTAACGATGTTTAGCGGAAGGATTCCCGTTTTTTGGAATAGAGGATATGCTTTTTTCGAGGAAGATGACTACAAGTAAGTGTCTTTGTCAATCGTGGTGGCCATGTTGCCACGTCATTGAGGTGATGGGAGACATTGACAAGCGCTGATTTTTTATTGCCATGTGTACATGCATTCGCTTTCCATGGTTTTTGTTTTTGTTTTATCCGGATTCCTCGGGTTTGAGCTAATTTCCAGGGTGCCATCCCAATTGCACACCCCTTTGATGTCGGGTTCAAACGCAATTTCTGGGATTACAATAATTGGTGCGGTCGTGGCCCTCGGAAATTCAGGAGGTTCAAAAGTAGCCGTGGTTTTGGGTTTTTTTGCTACTGTTTTGGCGACAATCAACGTAGTGAGCGGCTATTGCGTAACGGATAGAATGCTGGAGATGTTCGCTGGCAAAAAAAATGAAAAAAAATCTATTTTTTTGAACAAATTGCAATCGACGGAGTCTCAGACGGTGCGGGGCAAGCAGTAGCTTCTCGTGTTAGATTTAGTTTGATAGAAATTAAGGGGGCGGGGCCGGGGTTCCGCTTCTTTTGTTTTTTGGTTGCGTGTGTCGTCTTTTGTTCGGGATTTTGACGGAGCAGTTGGACGTCACTGAAAAGGAAAAAGGCCCAGGAACAATCCTGAGCCCCAGCCGAAAGCGCGTGAACCGGTTCAGAACGAGCAAGTGACAGCCGCATTGAACCACAAATTATGCTTGTGGCCGAGAACGTTCACCCAGTAATCTTTGTCTGAAACATGCTTGTCGCTGGCGGAATTTCCCTCATACGAAATCCCAGCCCTAAGCTTTGTCCCGTCTACCACTTCGTAGACCAAGTCCGCATTGGCACCGTAGTAAAAGTAATCCTTTTTTTCCGCAAAAGCGTCGGCGTCATCGAAGCCGTACGGTCTCTTAGAATTGACGTAGCCGAACTTTGCGCCCAGGTCAAGGCCAAGACCAGGCGATACATTGTCCGAAAAATCGGTGAAGTGTTGCACTTTGCCCTCTGCTCCGATTTCTTTGCAACCGAAATCATAGAAGCAATACAGGGACGGGTTAAGCGGCACATCCACACTAATTCCGGCGTAAATTTCCCCAGTATCGCGTTTCCCTCCGAGGTAGCTGTTGTTGTTGTTGTTCTTACTGTCGCCCTCACGAAACTCGTCGCTAAAATTGCGGATTCCAAGACGGAAATTGCGGGCGTACCCGACATCTACCGAAAAGGTATCGTTAACCTTGTAGGCGACTCCAGCGTACGGCGATATGCGGTTAAACCAATTATGCCTAAAATACGCATCGAAACTACCGTCCTCCATTTTGGCCAGGAACCCGGAATCTTCCAACGAAAGCGCGGCTTCCACACCGGCGTATATTTCCGTATCCGAGATCCCCACATAACCGATTTCAACGGTCGGAGCGAAAGCCTTTCGCATTTCCCTGCGTCCGCGATAGACGTACTCGGTTTGAAACTTCATGTCCACAAGGCCGACAAAGTCGGAGGCCTGGACAGCCACGACGCCAAGCACACCCACAAGTACCATTGGTAATTTTTTCATAAACTCCTCTGTTAGAAATAGCTGCGGCGGATTTTACTGCGTGCGGTACTATGTCAAGACTTTTCTGCACATTTTCCAGTTCTGGGAAAATTTTTTCGCTGCCCAATAATCAGTATGGTCGTTTTGTCCGAAAAAGGCATGTTGTTTTTTCGCAAAAATGGGAGTTTCCCATCAAGCATCGTCTAATGAAATGCCCTTATCAGCGTAATGACTATAAATCAACGCTCACATTTTCGCGTATTTGCGGTCGAAACGTACCAATTTTTGAATTTTTCTTGTATTGGACGAATTGATTTTTCAAATTGGCGAAAGGATGAAGTATATATTTGTCACAGGTGGCGTCGTTTCGTCCCTTGGAAAGGGGTTGACCGCCGGGGCGTTGGGGGCCTTACTCGAATGCCGTGGCTATCGCGTTAGGCTACAAAAATTTGATCCCTACCTAAACATCGACCCTGGGACAATGAGTCCATTCCAGCACGGCGAAGTCTATGTCCTGGACGACGGTACGGAAACGGATCTCGACCTCGGTCACTATGAACGCTTCACGTCAGCAAAGTTGACAAAAGAAAGTAGCGTCTCAGCTGGTCAAATATACGCGGAAGTGATTCGTAAGGAGAGACGCGGTGATTTCCTTGGGCAGACGGTACAAATAATTCCACACGTGACAGACGAAATAAAGGAAAAATTTATGCGCGGGGCGAAAAATTGCGATATCATCATAACGGAAATCGGCGGCACGGTCGGGGATATCGAGAGTCTCCCATTTATTGAAGCAATGCGGCAAATGTCGATGGATGTCGGCAAAGACAATGTGCTGTACCTGCACATAGCTCTTGTTCCATATTTACGGGCTGCGGAGGAATTAAAAACAAAACCCTGCCAACAGAGCGTCGCCAAGCTGCGGGAAATAGGGATTCAGCCGGACATTCTTGTATGCAGGACGGAAATTCATCTCCCACAAGACGTCCGCCAAAAAATAAGCATGTTCTGCAACGTCGACAAAAATTGTGTTGTCGAAGAGAGAGACCTGCAACTTTCTGTCTACGAGCTTCCAGTCGTCCTACATGAAGAAAATCTGGATGGTATCGTTCTAGAACGATTGGCACTGGAGACCCGCAGTTGCAATATATCGAAATGGGAGATGATAATTCAAGATTTGGCTCGGCCACAAACAACGGTAAAAATCGGTTTGGTCGGAAAGTATACTGGTCTGAAAGATGCTTATAAATCAGTGTTTGAAGCGCTAAGCCACGCTGGAATAGCGAATAATTGCAAGGTCGAAACGATACCGATCGATGCGGAAGATCTCGAATCAAATGGTACGCAGTCACTCGAACAATTGAATGGCATCCTGATTCCAGGCGGATTCGGCAACAGGGGAACCGATGGAAAAATTTTGGCAGCCAGATATGCCAGAGAAAATAATATCCCGTACATGGGAATTTGCCTAGGAATGCAGATAGCAGTCATAGAGTTCGCCAGAAATGTTGCCGGCATAGTCGGTGCTACGAGCGAGGAATTTGATGGGAACGCGGAAAATAAGGTAATATTCTTAATGCATAATCAAGAGAGTGTGGAAAACAAGGGAGCCACAATGCGCCTCGGCCTATGCGACTGTATTTTGGAGTACGGAACGAAATCAATCGCCGCATATGGCTCGAAGAACATAGCGGAAAGGCATCGACACAGATATGAGATGAATCCGAAATTCGAAAAAATTTTATGCGACAGCGGAATGAAAATCGCCGGTCGAAATCCGCAAACCGGCCTTGTTGAAATACTGGAACTCCAGGACCATGAATGGTTCGTCGGCGTCCAATTTCATCCGGAATTCCTGTCGAAACCGTCCGCGGCGCACCCACTACTGGCGAATTTCGTAAAAATATCCATGCGGAACTACAAATTTTAAATATTGATATTGATTTATTCTAAAAATGTTAAATAAATTATACACTAGTTGGGAAGGTGTTAGATCATGAGTGAAAATAGTTCCGTTGCTCCAGAAGTTGTTCCAGAATTCGGGAAGGTTAGGAAGTTCCTTTTTCCCGTTCACAGTTTTGAAGTCAAAAAGGCGTTGCCCATGGGCATGATGTTCTTTTTCATTCTCTTCAATTACACTTGTTTGCGAAACCTGAAGGATGCCCTCGTTGTTACAGCACCGAATTCTGGCGCAGAAGTGTTGCCCTTTTTGAAGGGATGGCTTGTAATGCCCTGTGCCGTGCTGTTCACGTTTCTCTATGCGAAAGGCAGCGACGCAATGAGCTGTGAAAAGCTGTTCTATGTGACAATGGGAATATTCATCGCATTTTTTGGCATTTTTGGATTTGTCATCTATCCAAACCTGAACATCCTCCATCCAGCGGCTAAAACGGTTGCAGAATGGCAAAATGCTCATAAAACATGGGCATGGCCTCTAGCCGCCGTTGGAAATTGGTCATTTGCGCTGTTTTACATGATGGCCGAGTTGTGGGGTAGTGTAGCTCTTTCGCTCTTATTTTGGCAATTTGCAAACCAAATTTGTAAGACATCGGAAGCCAAAAGATTTTACGCATTTTTCGGCCTTCTTGCCCAATTTTCGCTGTTGCTTGCCGGTGAGCTCGCTGACGCCTTTGCGAAGACGGAAAGTCAAAGCAAATCCGTATTTTGGATAATTGGCATAGTTGTCGCTTCGGGATTGCTTGTCATGTGCATATATCGTTGGATATACGTGTACGTTTTGACCGATAAAAAGTTGTATGACAAACCGGAATTACCGGGAGCTAAAAAGAAAAAGACAAAGATGGGTTTTTGGCAAAGCATGAAAATAATGGTAACATCCCCGTACCTCGGTCTGATTGCCGCGTTGGTAATATGCTACGGAATCAGCGTAAATTTGATGGAAGGACTGTGGAAGGGGCAGGCACATACGATATACTCCGACAAAAATCAGTTCAACGCGTTCATGGGAAGGTATTCCCGTTACACCGGTATAGTGTCGATTTTCGTAATGATAGTGGGAGGTAATATTTTGCGTAAGTTCAGCTGGTTTACCGCCGCCGTCATAACCCCAGTTCTAACGTTGATTACTGGCAGTTTGTTTTTTGCATTCGTGATATGGAAAGATAGTTTCGCAGACTCACTTGCGTCATTTGCCGATACTCTTACACGAGTTTTGAAGCCTGAGGAAGCAATAGTAATAACGCCGGTGATTGCCGCTGTGCTACTCGGGGAAATAATTCTAATCCTTGCGAAATCAACGAAATACGCGCTTTTTGACCTCACGAAGGAGATGGCATACATTCCCCTCGATGAAGAAATGAAAGTGAAGGGTAAGGTGGTGGTCGATGTGGTCGGCGGGCGCCTTGGGAAGGCCAGTGGGGCATGGATTCAGCTAGGTTTGCTGACGATTTTTTCGAAAATTTGGGGCACAAAGGCCAGATTAATACAGATAGCTCCCTGTTTGTTCGGAATATTTGTGGTGAGCTGTATCGTATGGACGTTAGCTGTCAACACCCTTAGCAAGAAAATTACTGCAGTAACGGCGCAACCACCGGCAACTGCTACGAGTTGAAGCCAATGAAAATTTTGTGCGGACCGGCCCCCGGCAAATGCCGGGGGCTTTTCATTTGGGAATTCGTCGATTTCCGGCAGAAATTTGATCGCAATTTTTGGAAAATTTGTAGCATGCCCCACGAACTGGTGAGCCGGTCCGGTAAATTGCAAACAAACTAAAAATATGTCACTAACGAAAATAATACTGTCGTTGCTCAATCCGGTAGATACCGAGATTTCATCGCTGCAGACGAAATTGAGGAAACTTTCCAATGTTCGAGCGGTAATTTTCGATGTCTACGGAACGCTCTTTACAACGAAGGTTGGTAGCAACTCGCTGTCGGAACCAAGCGTAGAGTCGGATAAGGTGATAACCGAGGCGCTGGAAGAATCCGACTTCGACATTTTTGAGCACGAATTAAGCCTGAGCGAATTGTACGTCGGTCACATAAAGGCACACTACGATATTCGCAGGTCGGAGGGGATAACCTATCCAGAGATCAATATTTGTGACGTTTGGCAAGATTTTTTGAATGAGCTTTTCGCGAACGGCGTCATCGACGGAGATATGACGGAGCGATCGATCCATCGTGTCATCGTTCGCCACGAATGCAAGGTGAACCCCATATGGCCGGCTAAGGGTTCACTAGAATTCATCAGAAAATTGCAAGATAAAAATGTGCACGTGGGCATAATCTCGACGGCGCAATTTTATACGCCGATAATTATGGAAGCGTTGTACCAAAATAGTTTGGAGACCCTGGGATTCAAGGAAAGGATTTGCATATGGTCATATGAACACAGGCATAGAAAGCCATCGGCTGTGATGTTCAAGCTGTGCGAAGAGGGACTGAGAACGCTCGGCGTAAAACCATCCGATGCCATCTACGTCGGCAATGACATATTCAGTGATATAGTTCCCGCGCATAAAGCCGGGTTCAAGACCGCCTTGTTTGCCGGGGACGTCCGTTCGCTGCGTCTCCACGAGGATATGGAAGAATGCACGAAAATAAAGCCACTCATAATTTTTAATGATTTCAAACAGTTAGCCAGCTGCCTTTGAGTTTTGCTTCGGTCGGCGAGCTGTGTTTACCGTTCCCGTGGAGGGGGTTGGATTTTATGAAGAGTGAGTGTTTTTGCATTGTGGCCGCAGAGGACGAAATTCGAATGGTGTTCAACGAAATGGACGGTGAACAGATTTCCCTGCTAGGGCACTATGCTGCGCTTTTGGCGAAATGGAATGCAAAAATTAACTTAATTTCCAGGAAGGATGTCGGAAACATCGTATGCAAGCACATCATTCCATGCCTGTCAATCGGTCGAGTGGCAGATTTTTTACCAGGAGAAACGGTGTTGGACATCGGCACTGGCGGAGGGTTGCCCGGTATTCCGCTGGCAATTGCGCACAGAACAACAAATTTTACGCTAATGGACTCCGTTGGAAAAAAAATCGGCGCCCTCAATGAAATGATTTCGGAGCTCGGGTTGCGAAATACGAAACTCGTCCACTGCCGCGCAGAAAATTTTTCCGGAAAATTCGATAAAATCGTTGCCAGGGCTGTGTCGAACTTGCGTAAATTTTTGGGATATTCTTCGAAGCTTTTGAAACGTGATGGGAAAATATTTTATATTAAGGGAGGTGACTGTAGCGGTGATTTTGCACTTTTGAAAAAATATAAATTACACAGCATTTCTGCAGCTACCGGGATAGACAAACTTGGAGATAAGGTTATTCTTGAAATTTTTTAACAATGGATAGAAAAAAATTTTTAGTGGCATCGAGTGATGGTGTGAATGTCTATGTGGCGAAATGCGGACACATCAAGACAAACACGGGCTTCATCGAAAATTATGTGCGCGGGGAAGCTGTGTTGATCGATGCGCCATTCGGATCGTTTGATGCCAGCAAAAAAATCCTAAGCCATGGAACAAAAGTCGTCGCCCTACTCTTTACGCATTGCCATTGGGACCACATTGGCGATGGCCATATTTTCAGGGGTCTTGGGGCGAGGACATACGCGCATGCTCTGGATAGACCATTAATCGAGAATCCGGAGTTGATGGCGATGCTTACTGGCATTGGCGACGAGTTGATTCCATGCAGGATTGATGTTGAAATCGCGGATGGAGATTGTGTGAACGTCGGCAACTGGCTTAGCATTGACTCTCGATGGGTCCCTGGGCACGCTGCCGGGGATTTGGCGTTTTACATAGAGTCATCCAGCTGTGTTTTTGCTGGCGACACCCTGTTTCGCGGCGGCATCGGAAGATCCGATTTGCTCGGTGGCAACGAATTACTACTCATCCGTGGCATCAAGGAAAAAATTTTATCGCTTCCAGATGGCACGATTGTGATTCCTGGACACGGGAATTTTTCCACGATAGCACGGGAAAAACTTCACAATGAATTTTTGCAATGATCCAACGCGTTTGTTCTGTTTTTGTGGGCAGACATGGTTGCCAAAAATTTCTAGCAAAGGCATAAAATATTTTTTATACTGTGGCCGTGCTTGGTACCAGGAACAAAAAGCTGATATTTGCGATTGTAGTCGCCATGTTAGGCTTGACGGTTGCCCTGTTCGTCTTCGTCAGGGGCAGAGGGAATTCCTCCACGATAAATTATGGCGATGGCGATCCTTCCCATGATTCGGATAGCAAAAAATTATTAAAATTTACAAAAAAAAACATTGAGTGGATTCAGCCGCTGAAGGAAGGCGATGGACCGGGAGATTTTGACCTATTCACTGGGCCATATGCCTATGTCGAAAATGGCAAAATTGTGACAAAAAGCTACGATATACTGGTGATCGACGATGCATTTCCTCTCTATTTGGCTGAAATCAAACCAAAGCCATACCGATTGAAAGTGGAAGGATATTCACGCGTGAAAAACAGCAATTTAGTCATTGTAATGTTCCATGACATCGAATCAAACAAGTATGGCGAGTGTCAGGTGAATGATCGGAACGACGAGCTGAGATTACGGGTAAAAAATGTTGAAATCAAAGAAAAGGAAGTGGACGGTGTGATCTTTGAAGTTCCGTACGCCACAATATACGATGAAGTAGCAAAAAAAGAGTTTACTGTAAGCAATAAGCGGGAATTTGTAGATGGGGAGTACATCGTTGTCATAAAAGACATAGGTGGCAATGAGTACATTTTTCGCGATGTCGGTGGCACGGTAAAAATCGGAGAGGCGTCCTGCACGTTGCATTCCTTTAGCAAAAACGATGGGACGGCAAGGTTATTGCTGAAGGACGCTCATGGGCAAGAATTTAACAAGATCATACATCTGATGCGCTAGGCCCCGGCTTTCCGTACTGGCGGTCGGGCCGTAGTTTGTAGTCGCCGCATTGTATAGTCGTCTTGCTTGACAAAAGCATTCCAGTGCAACGACGCACCAACGGAAAGTTCATGATTGTATGGAAGAACAATATGCTCTTTTCAGGTAAGATGACTATATTGCTGTTATAGCAGCTCCGGTTAAGAAAGGCACAAAAAAGCATGGTAAAGTGCATCGCCAAGGGAAGAGAAAAGAGGCAAGATATCCCTGAGTTTTCGTTTGAGTTTAGCCCAAAATTTTTCG
>JAISXS010000002.1 GCA_031270385.1 Puniceicoccales bacterium
ATCGAAAAATTTTGGGCTAAACTCAAACGAAAACTCAGGGATATCTTGCCTCTTTTCTCTTCCCTCGGCGATGCACTTTACCATGCTTTTTTGTACCTTTCTTAACCGGAACTGCTATATTTCACTATGCGAAAATACTTCGTGTTCAGACGACGACGAAGATTGAAGCGGGGCTGAATGTGTATCTAAAGAGGACGATGAACACAAGGACACCATTCTTGGATTAAATTTCGACATTAAGAGTTTGCTCTCCGCGGGATACGTGCTACTAACGTGTCTTGACACGATTAGTAAGATATTTTTGAACGTCAGTGTGGGTTTTTCGTAAGCCAATGAATCCGGTATGGCAGGGCACGCAAGGTCCGTACCGTTACCGTTGTCGCCACTATTTACCGCGGCTTTCCCATCAGCCACTGCCGTCGCTCTAATAAAATATTTGTGCCATGGTTGAGTGTGTGGCGATTTTTTGGTGGATACAGATCTTACAAAGTCCATCCCAGTGTCTTTCTCTGCGAACTGATGGAGTTTCGAAGCTTCCGTGGCAAGAAATGCAAATTTTTCGAACAGATGCGTTCTCATGTCCACTTTTTCGAAAATTCCAGGATGATGTGCGCAAATATGCATAGGAATTCGTATGCATCTTCTGAACAGGATAGCTATACTTGATGCCATCGTCTCGATTTCTTTCTTGACGTTATATTCGAATGAATCAGCACATCCTGTCTTTTCAAGGGCAAAAATGGCATCACTGATTGTGTGTAACATGTAATTTATGGCACTGCACCTTTGGGGGGGGTTGTGCGAAGCGCAGAAGAATTCGGTTTCGCCTACGACACACTTTTCTGTGCAGTGGTTGCATGGTTCATTGCAGATTCCGCATTCACCGATTGCCATTCCGACATAAATTACCATGAAAGGCATTAGTTCCCTGAATTTTTCAATTATGCTTAAAAGTTGACAATTTTCAGGATCGAGGTGTCTGCTTGCCTTAAACTTGGTCGGGGCTTCGATTATTGGTTTGAGATCATAAAAGTCGAGAGATTTAGAAGAAATTTCGTCACGTATAAACTCGTCGATCTCGCCGTTGTACATGGATAAAATTCCATTAACTTTTTTTTCAAAAGCTAGTTTGTTCGTAATTCGCTTATTGCCTCCAATGTTTTCAAAAATTTTGCATAGTTCAATCGACATAAGGTTTGTGTCGTTTTTGGATGGAACAAACGGACTAGTTTCAGATGGAACAAGCAGACTAGTTTCGACAGGAAGATTATCATCAATAAGAGGAAGTGGCTTGTCGTAGTCCGTTGTTGCATACTTTTCCAAAAGTCCCACCCTTCCTCGCGCCTTTTTCTCTTCATTATTTCTTCCATTTTGAAAAGCTTTGGTAAAGCGGGTACTGCATTCATGGTATTCTTCTTCATGAAATGTAAACAAAAACGTTGCAATGTCTCGGATGAGATGTTGCTGTCTTTCTATTCCCAGAACTAGAGCATAGTCGGATTCTACGAGATTGGCCAGAGCTAATACCGTCGATTTTATAAGTTTACAAAACGATTCGATAAAATCCTTACAATTATCATATTTTGCCATTCTACCACTGGATGTCAGTTCAACGACGTCCCTACAATTGAGCCCTTGTTTACGAAGACGTACTGAATCTAAAATAGGCTCAAATAGAGTGCTGGCGTGGACTGATTTGATTCCTTGACTCACGACTGTCAGTGCGAATTTTGTCGCACGATATAAAAGTTCAGATGAGTCTAGCAGTTGTGAAATCAAACAGAGTTCATTGTCGTTAGCTGGCTTTTGATCTATAGTCATAACATAAATTGGCTACTCTTTAATTGGTGTTTTGTCAACAATAATTGTTGTTGTTTTGAGAAATATTTTACGATTTTGAAAATTTAGTTGTCTTGCTTGAGAAAAACATTTCATTTATAGCTGTTTCGCTTGAAAAGGGCGCACCTTTCTTTATAAAAAGAGAAATTTCTCCGACAAGTATCGTTGAGCAGAATGCCCTTGTCGGGTGTGACAGCTATAACAATATCTATAGTCATCTTACCTAAAAAGAGCATATTGTTTTTCCACACAAGCATGAATTTTCCGTTGGTGCGTCGTTGCACTGGAATGCTTTTGTCAAGCAAGACGACTATAGCGGGAGAATTTCTGTTTTTGTGAAAAAATAATATGCTTTTTTCGTGGAAGATGACTATAGTCGTCACACTCGACAAAGGCATCTCATCCAACGATATTTGGCGGGAAAATTTTCTTTTTTATAAAGGAAAGCACGCTCTTTTCAGGTGAAATGGCTATAGCTACAGGGGTTTGTTTTTCCATTTTGCGTGTACGAACGGGCTCCCTGCTGCGGCAAGGAATTGCACGGCGCTCACTGCGTAATTTTGTAAAATATCTTCCTTGATACGATAGGACTTTTTCTGCTTATTTGAGAGAAATTTTGTGGAATGTCCAAAAACTCCAATTCTATCGTAAACGTTGATGCCAGGCATTCCGATATTTGTTCCGGACGATTTCTAGTCAATTTTAGCGTACGACTTGGTACGACCGACAGGTGGCGTAGTGTAACGGGCACTTCATTTTCATACAAATTTTTCATGAAACTTCTGAACGTATTCGTGAAAGCGACAAACTTTATCCTGTAAATATGGGACGTTTCCCTTGTAAATCTTTTGACTTCTGGAAGAAAAACGTCATCGTTATCGAAGTACGTTGACTGGGAATCATCGCCGCGTTCTACGGAAATTATCTTCAGGTATGACGACCTTGACTCTATGAGATACGACAATATCAACTTGAGCTGCTCTTTTTGCGTGTGAATGTCCAAGATTTCATTGTCCAGCGGCTGATATTTTTTTTCGAATCGGTCCTTGAATCCAAAGGAACAGAATGGATCAAACTCCACATCCATGGAATCGCAAGTCTCCTTCGCCCAAGTCAAAAAATTTGATATTTCAAAAAATGCAGCCACATCATTCGGTGGCACAAGATTCGAATTGCACATATATGAAAGTTCCGACATCTTTGGCCATTTTTTCGCCGTAAAATCCTTGCAGCGCAACAGATCGGTTTTCATTCGCCTTTCAATTTCCATGTGATTGCTTGGCAAACGTCTGCGCCTATCCTTTAGCGTGCCCCTGAGTGCCAGAGCACTTTTCTCCTGCACAACCCTGTTGCTGTACGCTTTAATGCAATGCCGTAATATCATAACCTCACATATCGCCAGCAACGTCAGAGTGACAAAAAACATAGAATGGCGTTTGAAGAAAAGTTTTTTCATCGCGCAATAATTTCAGATTGATTTCCCAATGTCAGGACGAACGAGAACGATACCACATTGTCGCCCTGAGCGCCTATGTTTAAGCCGTTGACAGATACCACCGCCGGAAGTGATCCAAGAGATTCGAGAAACTTCGCAATTCTTTCATTGGCGGATTTTTTTTCATTCTTGTCGAAGAACAGCATTTTCGCATCAACAGCTATTACGTTGTTGTCCGTACCATCTTTTCTGTCCCCCCATTTCAATGACTCTACCCATGCTGTTTTCAATGCAGCAACTTTATTTTGCAACTCGCTCAATAGTGTCATCCATGCCGCCTGAGAGTAGAGCGAAGTTTTGGCATTTCTTATGAATTCGTTGAGTTTTGATCTTTCTTTGTCTAGGTCATCATACCTATCGATGTCGACATTTGTTTCCAATAGCTTTGCCCGAAGAGCCGCCCTCTCGGCGTCGAAATGCACAATATCTCTCTTGAGTACTTTTAGCCACGTCAACGTGGCCAGCGTTATGAGTACGGCAACCAACAAATATCCGAAATGTTGCCTTTGGAATTCCACTTGATCGGAAAAATCAGCGGAGAATAGATTTAAAAATTTCGCCTGTTTATTCTTAAGACAGTAGGCCGCTCCCACGAACGCGCCAATATTCCACCTTATCAGGTCGATTTCATCATCCGACATCTCAGGGTCGATGTTGTCCTTTAGTTTATCGAACACGTCGACGATTTCCGTAGAATCTTCCCCTTTGAAAAATTTATACAGGCAGCAACCACACCCCGTCAAATAGAGCTTTACAGTCGGATTTTGTTTAAATGTGCGGCAGTAGAATAATTCTGACCTTTTCAATTCCCGGCGAAGTTTTTGAGAAAACTGCTTAGCGTAGTACATCATGAATGTGCGATTTTCGTTTTCCAAATTTTTTAGAAACTCCGATTGTAACGCGTCCGCTGCGGCGATTGAGACCTTTTGGGACTCCGCTATTGTTTTTGTCAATTGTGCCCCGGCTATCGGTAGCATGCGAAAATATTCCACACCATTCCCTATGCACGACAAATACGACGATGTCTTTCCGAGGTGGACAATCATGGAATCTTGTGGGGCCTCCGCACAATTTTGTATGGCTATGGTATTTAGCAATATTTCAGGGCAAATATGTGAAAACTGTATTTTATTGGAAATTAATGCGTCAATTATCCGTTCATAAACGGTTCGACGGATTGCGACGGCGAACGCACGCGTGGTTTGCGCCTTCGTTTGGTAAATGTCCCAGCACCACGCCTCTGATCCACCTGGAAATTCATGTTCACATTCGAAGCGGAACGCTTCCTTTATCCCTTTTCCCTCCAAATCCGGAATTTCCAAGTGCTTTGTAAAAATTTCACGATTCGGAGGGACTATGAATGTTATCCTTTTGCGAATATTTTTTGGTATCCGCGCAACGGCGGTGGCAAATGCCCGTAGCCACCCATCCGTATCATTCTGTTCGCCATCGAATTTTATTGCATAGGCAGTGGCATGCAAAAGCGTCCCATTATTACCGATCTCACACAAAACGATCGACCCAAGGCCACACCTCATCACGACACTACTGACCATGTGGCGGCGATTCTATGTACGCAAACTTATTTTGCAAGATATCAATGGCCATAATTTCGGCCACCATAACCATTGTACTTGAAAAATATACATTCGTGATCCGAAAAAACTAGCCATTACCGGTCCTAGTAGAATTCCAAGTTTTTAGACAAGTTGATATAATGTTTGGAAAGTTTTCTATTGCGATTTGGGTGGCGGTGTCGCAGATTGCCGTGGCTGGATCTGGATGGATTTCGAAGAAAAGACCGTCCGCACCACTGGCCACGGCGGCGTTCGCGAGTATTGGAATGAACCTCCTATCGCCTCCAGTTCCGTTTGTTGCCGTGCCTGGAAGTTGCACGCTGTGGGTAGCATCAAAGATCGCTGGACACCCATTTTCTTTCATTACAAAAAATGATCGCATATCCACGACAAGGTTGTCGTACCCGAAAGTTGTGCCTCTTTCAACTTGCCAAATTTCCTTGGCATGCGATTCTCTAAGCTTCTCGACGACATGTTTCATGTCGTATGGCGAAAGAAATTGTCCCTTTTTCACGGATACCGTTTTTCCGGTTTTCGCCGCTGCGATCAACATATCAGTTTGCCGGCACAGGAATGCTGGAATTTGGATGACATCACAAATTTCCGCGACCGTATTCGCCTGTCGTGGCAGGTGAATGTCCGTCGTCAGCCGTAGGCCATAGCGATCCTTTACTTCCCGCAGTAGTCGCAGGCCTTCGCCGATGCCGGGGCCTCTGTCGCTGTGAATCGACGACCTATTGGCTTTATCAAAGGATCCTTTAAATACGATGTTCAATTCCGGGAATCGGTGCTGCAAATTGACGAGACACTCAGCGGCTGAAAATGTCACGTTCTCATTTTCCAGCGAACACGGTCCCGCTATTAACAATAGCTTTCCATCATCAAATATCATGGACAACCCAGTGGAAATTGCTAAATTTCGAAGGAAATTCAATGGGAAAAGTTGGTTCGCGATTCACAATCGCTCCGCAAAAATTCCCTTATTGCGTCTAGAAGATCAGCGGTACTTCTTATTGCCGATGACAATTGTGATTTGCCGCTAACAGCCGTCTCTGCGAACAGGTAGAACTTTATCTTTGGCTCGGTACCACTTCCACGGACGGCGAATTTCACACCATTGGCCAGTGTAAGAAAGAAGAATTTTTGTTGTGGAATGGTTTTGCCATCAGCATCAACGATTTTCTGCTTTGAAAAATCAATAATTTTTCTGATCGCACTATTGTTTACGGTATTTGGTGGATTTTGCTGATAACTTGCTAAAATATTTGCAATTTTTTGAGCACCATCTGCTCCATCGTAGTAAATGTTCAGAACGGCCTCGCCGAAATACCCGTACTTCAAATAGATGTCATCGCGCAAGTCTACCAGCGTTTTTCCCACGGATTTTGCGTACGCTGCTAGCTCACAGGCAAGCAAACAAGCCGAATTGGCATCTTTATCCCGAACATCGTCGGCTGCCAGGCAACCATAACTCTCCTCGCAACCGAATGCAAACAGGGTGCTGTGCTTTAGGAGCAGACTTTGTCTGGTTTCCGCCGTCGTACCGTCGTAATTCACGGAAATTCCACTTGTCGCAAGTTCTTTGGCTAGCATTTCGTTTTCGTAGGCCAACATTTTCTCGCCGATCCACTTGAATCCAGTCAATGTGTTTATGCATTTTACACCGTGGAAATCAGCAATTTTGTCGATCAGGGGGGTTGTTACGAACGTCTTTATTATGGCTAAATTTTTTGTACCGCCCTGTGGGATTTTTCCGAGGTGTTTCAGCTGAGAAATCCTGTATTCAGCCAGCATAGCACCACTGACGTTTCCGTTGAAGATCTCGAAATCGTTTGTTGGCAATCTTGCGCCAATGGCCAATCTATCGCCATCGGGATCCGTGGCCAATACGATGTCGGCGTCGCAACTCTTTGCAGTGGCTATCGCCATATCCAATGCATCTCGATTTTCCGGATTTGGAGATTTTACCGTTGAAAAATTTGGATCCCGATCATTTTGTCCGACAACAATGGTACATTTGATTTTGTTGGATCTCAGAAGCGGGATCGTTGCAACACCACCTGTGCCATGCAGTGGGGAGAACACCGCATGGATGGGATTGGCATGGATAATATCCCTGCGCAGGATCGTTTTGGAAACGGCCGCCTGATATTGGCCGTCGACATCATCCCCAAGAATTGCGACGCCTGCCATGTCCTTTTCGCAAAATTTGCAAATTTCATCCATTACGAGTTTTGAAAACTCGTCTATTACTCCGGAGGCGTGGGGATCAACCATTTGCGCGCCATCGGAAAAATATGCCTTGAACCCATTGTCATGCCATGGATTATGGCTGGCAGTTACCATGATTCCGGCGGTGCATTGTAGGTGTCGTACGGAAAAACTCAGCTGCGGGGTTGATCGTGGAGAATCATAGACCATAGCATGGCCACCGAGTTTTTTCCAGGTGGACGCCGCAAGTTCACAAAAATGCCTGGAAAAATGGCGTACATCGTAGGCTATAACCGCCGATGGCAATTCGTGTCCACGATGATTTTCTCTCAGGAATTTTGCGCAGTAGCGAAACAGGGCAATCGTTGCGCCGATGATGTTGAAATCGTTCAAATATGCCGTTCCGACGGAGGCGAATTCCGGTTTCTTTGTTGTAGATTTTCCACGTTCTGCAGCCGTAAGCGTCTCGGCTATCGTTCTTGCCCGCATTCCTCCGGTTCCGAATTCCAGGGTCTTGAAAAATCTGTTGTTTATTTCTTCGCACAACTCGTTTGCCAAGAGTTCGTCGATCGACCGTTGGGCCCACATAGGCAAATTTTCACAAGCACGCACCGCCGAGATATTTTGTATAGCTTCTGGCAATGCACCTTTCCCAAGCAACTTTTCCACCTTCCGGCGGCAGGGAATCGTTTTCAAAGAAAAAGAAAAGAGAAATTTTATGTCTCCAAATGCTGCGCAGCAATTTTTCCCGTTTTCCCATTCGTCAATTTCGTATGGCGTTGTGTATTTTCCGACCAAAACAGGTGTGGTGCCACACGTTTTTACTCGGATGAACTCTACCCAGGTAAAATTTTTATGGTTTCGATTGATTTTGCCGAACAAAAAAGGTTTTTTTCTTGTTAAATGCCAATCGAGGAATTTTACTGAGGAAAGTGGCACTGAAATTCGATATGCTTGGTAGTGGAAGTTCTGGAAACTGCGGTCTGGTGATTACAAAATCTTCCACAGTTTTGATAGACGCTGGATTTTCTTGCAAGCGGACAAAGGAAATGCTGGGTGCCCGTGGGATTTCTCTGGAAGCGGTGGATGCCGTGTTCATTACTCACGAGCATCATGACCATATTCAGGGACTGCGTGTATTGCGCAAATACGAAAACATAACTTTTTTTGCTAATAAAAATACTGCCGCAATATTAGAAAAGAAATTTGGTTTCGAAATAAATTGGCAGGTGTTCGAAACTGGCGATATTTTTACGTTTAAGGATTTGCGCGTAACTTCGTTTAGTGTGCCGCACGATGCCATCGATCCAATAGGGTACGTGTTTTCAGTTGATGGTAACGTCGAAGGAACGATTAAAAGCTTGGCGTGGATGACAGATTTGGGATACATTCCGTCCCACGCAGCGGAGTATGCTTGTTCCGTTGATTTGTTGGTAATTGAGTCGAATTACGACAACAAGTTGCTTGCAATGGATAGAAAACGTCCGCCATATGTCAAGGAAAGGATCCGTGGCATGTGCGGCCATTTGGCAAACGAGGAAGCGATTAACTTCATCAAAAAAAACAAATCGGGGCAATGGAAGAAGGTAATTCTTGCCCACGTCAGCGTCGACTGTAATAGTGAATACGTTATAAGAAAACTTTTGGAAGAAATCGGCGAAACATCCTTCTCTGTGGATATCGCACGCCCTTGAAAATCTCTTTTATACCACCGGAGGAACGCACCATGCAACCAGCTTGCCCGTTTCATGTGTGATCAGAGATGCGAAGTCCATATGGCCAAAACGGTTTCCCGGTGAAACATATAGTCGTCTTGCTTGACAAAAGCATTTCAGTGCGACGACACGCCGACGAAAAGTTCATGCTTGTATGGAAAAACAATATGCTCTTTTCAGGTAAGATAACTATACTCCGTCAAACATTGTCAAACAGAATGCTTTTCTCGGGGAAGATGGCTATAACGATATTTATGGTTATCTTACTTGAAAAAAGCATCTATCTAATAATATTTATTGGCAAGGTTTACGTTTCTTGGAAAACGGGGAGCATGCTTTTTTCGGGTAAGATGACTACGCAGCACCAAACACCATCGAACAAAACGCCTTTAGCGAGTGTGATGATTACGTGTACCACGAACCCTGATTGGCAAGCAACAGCTCGAGTGATCACAAGGAGGTTGCATTCGATAAAATGTCAGCCTTCGTCACCATCCCTGTTGTTCGCTTGATTTCCTTTCCATTTTTGAAGTAAATCAGCGTTGGTATCGACAGTATTCCAAACTCTTCCGCAATTTCCGGGCACTCGTCCACGCTCATCTTTGCAACAATTGCAAAATTCCCGATCTCCTGGGATACTTGTTCCATGATCGGTGCCAGCGCACGACATGGGCCGCACCATGGGGCCCAGAAATCAACCACAACAACGCCGCGAGAATTCACCGCATTCCAAAAACCTGTTTTATCAAGCTCCTTCATATCAACGCCACGGGTATTGTTATTTAGTCTATGTGCAATACATTTCGGATCAGCTGGATAGGATGTCCAGATATTTTTTAAAAACGTAGGTCTTGTTGCGTTTTTTCCCAGAAATTTCCTTAAAAATGCCGACGACTTCCAGTGTTTTCAATGCTATTCGTACCGTTGGCTGGGACAGTTTCAAATCACCGAGCGCGTTGCTGGAAACTTGTGGAACCCTTTTTGCACGTTCGAAGATAGCAAGGCAGCTGAATCTGCCACGGCCGACGGCGTTAATTTTGCGTTCGCACTCCGCGAATAGTGCGTTGATTTCACCGATTACGCTGATTGCATCATTGGCGACGAAGGCCATCCCATTCAAAAAAAAATTTAGCCAATCTTCCCAGTTCCCGCGTTCGCGAACCAAATTTAGTAGCGCATAGTATTCGCTGCGGTTTTGTTTGAAGTACAAACTGGGATACAAAATTGGCACATCAAGGAGCTTAAAATTATGCAGCATGAGGCTGATCAAAAGGCGACCGATGCGACCGTTCCCATCAAGGAATGGGTGGATAGTTTCGAACTCCAAATGGGCAACTCCGGCACGAACCAGTACAGGAATACTTTCATCGTGCAGATATTTTTCGAGATTATCCAGCGCCGGCAGCATATCATCCGGTGTTGGCGGAACAAAAAATGCGTTTCCAGGGCGGGTTCCCCCAACCCAATTTTGAGATCGCCTGAATTCGCCGGGCAAACAAAACTTTCCCCGTGTTTCCTCGAGCAATATGCCATGAATTTCACGCATAAGACGCAGAGACAGTGCAAATCCGCCTTTTATTCGATTCGCGCCGTGCGTCAGTGCTTTTACATAGTTGGAAACTGAGGCAACATCTTCTTCGTCGACATTGAAATTTTTACCATTTTCGAACAAAATCAGGTCATTCAATGAGCTCTGAGTTCCCTCAATTTGCGACGAAAGCACAGCTTCTTTCCTCACATACATGTATAGGAACAGGGACAAATTCGGAACCAGGTGGACCATTCCGTTCAGCTTGGCAATTGCTACCATCGAACGCTCGAGGGCCGGATGAATAGCCTTTAAATCGATTTCAACGGGCAGAACGACGGGGACATAGGATTCATATGTTTCGCCACCGACTTTGTGTGTCTTGTAGGATCCAGTGCGTTCCATAATTTTTCTTAAAAGAAATCACTAAGAAAAATTAATCAACTATTTTTTCGTAGCCGATTGGAAACACAAACACAGGGACCTCAACGCCTTTATGAGTGCGTAACACAATTATCTTACTCGAAAAAAGCACTTTGTCCGACGATCCTCAGCAGGAAAATTCTCATTTTTATAGAAAAAATACGCTCCTTTTAACTAAGGCGGCAATAAACCTCCAACGCACGTTTGTATAGTTATAGTCGTCTTGCTTGACAAAAGCATTCTATCTAACGATGTTTAGCGGCAGGATTTCCGTTTTTTGGGAAAGAGAGGGTGCTTTTTTCGGGGAAGATGACTATAACAATTTCACGTGGATATTTTTCCACAGGTTCTAACTCGCTCCTCCTTTATCTCCTTTTATTTCTATATTGTTGCGTGTTTCCTAGCACGAACGACTACTAAAATTTCCATAGAAACCGAGACCAAGGCTCATTGCCTTCTCTTCGACAGTTTCGACATTTTTAGCACACATTGCCAATCTCTCATCTGAAAGCTTATCTTTTTTAAGTTCGCCGATTTCTTTATCTACAGTTGCGATTTCTTTTTTGAGTTCGCCCTTCCTTTTTTTGAGCTCGTCGATTTTTCCTGAAAAATCCATGTATGTAGCATCTTTTTTGTTTGGTTTCGCGTAGGTCTTTTTATCTTTTTCCGCAGTGGCAAGTTCGTCCATAACCTTACGCAGATCTCCTAGCAATTCCTCCTTATTTCCAATTTTGGCTCTCAGATCTTGCACGCTGGCCTCCATCTCTCTCAATTCGTCGAGTTTAGCAAAAATAAAGTTTTTTGCTTCTTTTTCCTTCTCGTTTAGTGTTATTCCTTTGTCTTCTGCGGTTTCCAGCTCGTTCCTGTACTCAGAACAGGTGTGTATATTGGTCCAGACTTCCTTCGAAAAATTATCAATTGCCTTTGTACTAAGGGATCCGCTGGACGCATTGCCGGTTGCGTCTTCGAGCTTGTTTTTTTTTCCATTTGCGCCGTCAACAGAACGAAATGATTTGTCTTGTTCGTTCAAATTCGGCTTTTTGGCACCGAAAGAAGACAAACATCGATGCAAAAGCGAATTTATGGAGGAAACAACATTTCGAAAGAAGGAAACGGCAGAGAATCCTTGGGCTGCATCAGAAACAGAATGTCTTTCAAATTTAGCCTCCCCCTCCCTAACACTATCTAGACCACCTGCTTTTACCTCAGTTACACTGGGAATACTTGGCATGATGCAGGCGATTGTAAGAATATTTGCGATTTTGTCAAAATAAATAAATATAATCATCTTGCCAGAGAAGAGCGTATCCTCTATAGTTGTCTTACTTGAGAAAAGCATTCTGTCTAACGATATTTAGCGAAAAATTCCAGTTTTTTGGAATGAAGGGTGTGCTTTTTTCGGGGAAGATGACTGTATCTTCGGAGGGGGCTAAGTTTTCAGTTGTAATGAATAGCGTCGGAGAACGGCACTTCGCCGGAAAAATCACCTGCCCATGCGGCACCGTAGTACATGCCAACGCAAAATTTTACCACCGACACCGGATCACGACCAGGCCCAAAAAATTGTGGTGATCAAAATTTTTTATGGCAGATATTTCGTCATTTTTACGAAAATTTCACGACTCACCCAGGCATCCGTCGCTGCATATGTTATCTGATGCGGCGTCAAAATTTCCTGGCTCCAATCTGTAAGTTGCGATTTTTTCGAAATTCTCAGGCGTAAAAATATCGCTGCCAAATTTCGCAAGCCAGTGTGAACGATTTTTAATTGTTTACTGAGAGTCCCAAGATCATTGAATCCACGAGCATCGAATTTTTCTATTTTGAAAAGATTTTGAATGTCGTGATCGACCGCTGCTCCGACTTTGGCGATACGATCGTCCTCTAAAACCGGCTTCAGCGGCGATAGGCCACCAATTTTACTTAGCATGAAAATATATACCCTGTTCCTACCTGCGAGCTGCATAAGCGAGGGTGCATATGATTCCCCTTTAGAAAATGCCGGCCTGCTCTCAATATCAAATCCGAGAATATTTTCTTGCAAAAGTACGTCAACAGACGTTTCAGCAGAGGACGCATCGCGCACGACTACGATTTCACCATCGTATGTGGTCAATGGCATCCTCGATATTTGTTTAGGCGTTATGCGTTTTTGCAGTGCCAACCTCCTTATATTTTTTACGATGTTAGCAACCCAATTCCTGTGAAATCCATACATTTTTCTTGATGGAATAGAAAAAACTGTCATTCGTCAATAACTAATGTTTTGAACATGCAAGAGAAAATTATGGATACTGGCAAAGTATCGAGAATTGTCAAAATAGGCGATCCAGATGCTGACATACTATACAAAGAAGGGAGAGAAGTCACCGAGTTTGGAAAGAGTATAATCGATTTTGCCAAGGATCTGATAGCGACAATGCGTGCAGCTAGGGGAATTGGAATAGCAGCCCAACAGGTTGGCCGTTCGGAACGGGCGCTCGTAATAGATGTCAGCAAGGGTGTCGATAAATCGACGACATGCAAATCGGACAATAAAATTGTTAGGATACGTAATATTTCGCCGATTATTATGTTTAATGCGAAAGTCGAAAACCATTCCAAGGAAACGCGCGTCGGAATAGAGGGATGCTTGTCAGTCCCGGGTCAAGAGGGAGAAGTGGAGAGATATATTTCCGTGGAGATATCATACCAGGATGAAAACGGAAAATCGCACAGACTCGCCTGCAATGGTTTGCTTTCCATATGTTCACAGCACGAAATCGACCACAACAACGGTATAGTGTACACAAAAAAAGCTATAAAAGTAAGTAGAAAGGTGTAGAGAAAACATTTTATCTGACGACATTCGATAGTGAAATTTTCATTTTTATTAAAAAATAATATGCCCTTTTCAAACAAAACGATCACGGCCCGTAGCCCGAGGTCGCGTATTGTATCGTGTTGCGAAATTTAGCATCGACGTTCATAATTTTTTGCACACATTGCTGGCAACTGGTATGGAATTCTACAAATTTCGACAATCAAGCAATCACGGTAACGCGGTTCCGAGTAATCCTGAGGACATCCCAATTGCAGAACTGGAGGCTGGGGAAGTATACAGATGCGATCGCACAACTGAAACTTTAATACCGTTTTTGACAAAAAAAATCCCTCCAGCGGACAATGGTGCCACTGAAGTCGGACGATTTTATACGGCCGACATGATTTTGCAGTTGAGAGGTATTACTGTATGCGATGGCACGCCTCCCCGTATGGGGAGTGTGCATGCTAGGAGCAGCTCGTGCCCACGCCGCGGCAGTGACATCGATTTATTGAAATCTTGTGAGAAGAAAGTCGATGTAAGTACGAGCAAAATACAAGCAGAAAATTGTGGAATTTTCCCGGCGTCAAGTTTTACTGCCGTAGCGTTTCCGGAATTTGCTAAAACTGATGCAAAAATTTTTGAGCTGACCAACGAAGCGCAATGACACTTCCCACTCATTGATAGACAAAATACCGGTATTCAAGTTTGTGGGTGCATTGTTGCTCCGGCGGTACGAATTTTTGCAAAAGAGCAAATTTTTGATCCCGTGCCGCGTGGTATAGCTGTTTCATCTGAAAAGGGCGTGTTTTCCTTTGTTTTTACAAGGGTCTCCGCCAAGTATCGTTGGATAGGATGCCCCTGTCGAGTGTGACAACTATAGTCGTCTTACTTGAAAAAGCATTCTGTCTAACGATATTTATTGGCAGGGTTCCCATTTCTTGGAATGGGAGGGCATGCTTTTTTCGAGTAAGATGACTATAGTCATCTTGTCAGAGAAGAGCATATTATTTTTTCATAGAAATGGGGATTTTTTCGTGCTATAGCCATCTTGCTTGATAAAGGCATTTTAATACAACGACGCGCCAACGGAAAATTCATGCTTTTATGGAAAAAAATACGAATCTTTCCGTCAAATGTCGTCAAATAGAATGTTTTTCTCAATTTATCGAGTTTTTTACCTGTGTTCCACGGTGTCCTATGATTTTTTCAACATGCAGGGCTCAGAAAATGGTTGCACACAAAAAAATAATGGTTACAGCGGTCGGGAAAATGTGGGAAGTACGAATAGCTGATATTATTGATTTCGTAAAAAACGGAGATCGAGTGGCGTTCGGTGGATTTACACCGGCCGGGAGTCCGAAAGTTGTCGGCCTTGCGATTGCCGAAAAGGCAAAAATGGAGCACGCCGCTGGAAGACCATTCAAAGTGCACGTGTTGAGTGGTGCATCGACTGGGGATGCCGTCGATGGCGTTCTGGCGCGGGCAAAAGCTGTTCTTTCACGAACGCCGTACCAAACAAACAGCGACATGCGCGATGCGGTAAATTCTGGAGAGGTATTGTATTGGGACATGAACCTTTCCCATTTTGCTAGACAAGTTAGGGAGGAAATTTTTGGCGAGATAGATTTAGCCGTTGTGGAAGCAGCTGACGTTTCCGAATCCGGCGAAATAGTGTTGACGACGGCCGTTGGTATGGCTCCGACGTTTTGCCGACACGCGAAAAAGGTAATAATCGAGCTCAATGAATTCCATTCGAAAAAAATACGCGGTCTGCACGACATCTACGAAATTGATGCCGCACCAAACACGAAACCGATACCGTTGCTCAGGGTTAGCGACAGAATTGGAACGGAAACCATGTCCGTGGATCCTCGAAAGATAGTTGGGATAGTTAGGACAAACATGGCAGACCAAGCGAGGCCATTTACCGATGCCGATAGTGAGACCGATAAAATCGGCGAAAATGTGGCAAAATTTTTATTCGACGAGATGCGTAGCGGACGCATTCCGCACCAATTTTTACCGATCCAATCCGGAGTCGGAAACATCGCCAATTCGGTGTTAAAGGCGATGTCGGAGAGTTTGGCCATCCCAACCTATTCAATGTACTCGGAAGTACTGCAGGATTCTGTCATAGATGCGATAAAATCTGGGCGCATATCGTTTGCGAGTGGCAGTGCTCTGACGGTGACGGAGAATTGTCTTGCGGAAATTTATGAAAATTATGATTTTTTTAAAAAGCATCTGATTCTAAGGCCGGAGGAAATTTCGAATCATCCAGAAATCGCACTTCGCCTGGGATTGATCGCCATGAATACCGCATTGGAAGCCGATATTTGTGGAAATGTCAACAGTACGCACGCCTTTGGCACGAAGTTGATAAATGGCATAGGGGGATCGGCCGATTTCGCCAGAAATTCACAAATTTCGATATTTTTGTGTAAATCAACGGCAAAAAGCGGAAAAATCAGCGCCATCGTGCCAGTGTGCAGCCACATCGATCACTCGGAACATTCCGTCAAAGTTTTAATAACGGAGGTTGGGATCGCTGATTTGCGAGGAAAAGACCCGCGCCAACGCGCCCGTACAATCATAGACAATTGTGTGCATCCGGATTACAAGGATTTACTCGAAAAGTATTTAAAAATTGCCAATCGAGGGCACCAACCATTTTCTATGGCAGATGCGTTTAAAATGCACGAAACTTTCGATGTTACCGGTGATATGCGCATGACGGAGTGGTCCACTGGACGCCAGTAATCGTTATAGCTGTTTCATCTGAGAGGGGCGTGCTTTTCTTTGCAAAAAGGAAAATTCCTCCCGCCGAGTAGGGTGCCCTTGTCGGGTCTGATAATTGTATAGCTGTTTCATCTGAGAAGGGCGTGCTTTCCTCTGCAAAAAAAATTTTTCCCCGCCGAGTATCGTTGGGTAGGACGCCCCTGTCGAGTGTGCTATATAGCAGCTCCGGTTAAGAAAGGCACAAAAAAGCATGGTAAAGTGCATCGCCGAGGGAAGAGAAAAGAGGCAAGATATCCCTGAGTTTTCGTTTGAGTTTAGCCCAAAATTTTTCGAT
>JAISXS010000047.1 GCA_031270385.1 Puniceicoccales bacterium
TCATGTCATAAGCATCCCAGGACGCGGAACGCCATCGAGGCCGCTGGATGCTCGCTAATTTACCTCCCTCCCTATTCTCCAGATTCCAATCCCATCGAAAAATTTTGGGCTAACTCCAAACGAAAACTTTCCTCCATCCTCCATCTCTTTGCGTCCCTTGCCGATGCCATCCAGTATGCTTTTCTCAAGTAAGATAACCATATAGTCATCTTCCTCGAGAAAAGGCACACTCCTCATCCCAAAAAACGGGAGTTTTCCGTTAAATATCGTTGAGTAGCATGCCTTTTTCAAGTAAGACGACTATAGTCGCTTTACTTGAAAAGGACGTGTTATTTTTTGTGAAAAGAAGAACTTTCCTACTAAATATTGTTAAACAAAATGACTTTATTTGGTGTGATGATTGTGAAATTTCGAAAAAATGAAACACATTCCAGCGTTTTTCACATAAAAATTTGGTAAATTTACAGTAAAAAATTTCGATATTTTGAGTTGACAAGGAAACATTTCTCTGCTTCTGATGGAACGTTTCTAAAACGATAGGAAAAATTATGAACATCGAAAACAGAAATTTGGAAGCACAACACATCCCTTCGGTAGCGACATACTTCTATATTGGTAGAGGCACTAAAGACTATGAATTGCTTGACAGTGACGCGAGGTTCAGAATACTCGACGCTTGTAGAGGTTGGGCCACTTGGAAGAAAGAGGGTGACAAATACGTACGGGAATTTTCCGTAAGAAACGCGTCCCGTTCGCTTTCTGAGAGAGGGGCAGAAAGTGCGAAAATTTCCGCCATACCTACTGGTATTTACGACGACGGCAGACAAATTGAAGTGTTGGTTGTGGTTGAATTCTCCGAGCTGAAGGTGGATTCTGGTGAACGTTTAAGTCTTCGTCGGAGTGGGGTGTCCGACGCAAAGATCACTAAAAAGGCAGTCGAATGCGCTAGAAGCTCGAAACAGCTTGGAGTTGAAAAGGCGGAAGAACTTACAGATTCGTATCATGAGTGCGAAAGAATCGCGAAAGAAAATCCCGCACTAGAGGTTTTTATGTGCTTGATCTGGATTCGTGGCTTTGTCGAGGTAAGCGATGTCGGGGGCATGAATGAATCCATCGGTTGATCTGGAAGATGGCGGGGAATGCTGGGTTCGAACCGATCGGCTAAGCTCTTATCTGGAAATTGTTTTTCCATATTTTTTCGCTGATATGTTGTCGCATAGAATGCTTTTCTCGGGGAAGATGACTATAGTTACCTTACTTGAGGAAAGCGTTCTGTTTGACGATATTTAGCGGGAAGATTTTCGCTTTTTGGAATAGAGGGTATGCTTTTATCAAGCAAGATAACCAGTCTTGTTTGACAAAAGCATTCCAATGCAACGACGTATCAATGGAAAATTCATGCTTGAATGGAAAAACAATATGCTCTTTTCAGGTAAGATGACTATAGCGGAAAGGTTTTCATTTTTTGGAATAGAGGGTATGCTTTTCTCGAGGAAGATGGCTATAGCACGGCCGGAACACGTGAAAACGAGTGATTGCTTGCCAAGACGGAACCGTGGACTGTCGTCGAGCTTGATCCTCAATGGAGTCCATGGGTCGGAAATGAATCGGTCATCTTTTGCGAATTCTTTCCGTCAACTGTTTGGTCTCCTTCGGCCATTTCGTCGGTAGTTTGTACTCATCCGAGGCAAGCGTCGGGTCCGCCGTCAGCTCACCGGGCTGCAAAAACCTGTCGTAGGTGTGGTCGTCGCTGCGAATTTCGACAACCGTTGGAGAAATAACATAAACTCGCTCTTTGACTGTCTTTTCCTTTCCTGCGTGCTTGAATAACACACCAACTATCGGAATGTCCTTAAGCAAAGGCACTCCTCCGTTCGACGTACTGTTTACCTCAGTGTTGTATCCGCCGATCATCAAGCTCTGTCCTTCGTACAATACAGCCTGCGTATTCAACGAATGCTGCGTAACTGCTCCACCCGCCACCGATTCAAAGGACCCATCGGAAATGTCAACGAAAAGCTTCATTTTTCTCCTGCCGTTGTTGTCGACATCCCCAGGTATGATGTGCGGGACGACTTGCAATTTTGTTGTCGCCGTCTGCGTGTACGCATTCGAACTATTAGCTCCAGATACAGTGGTATAGTGAACTTTACTCGTCTCCAAAATGGCAGCCACATTATCCAGCGTTAAAACGGACGGCTTCGACATAGTTTGCCCATTACCACTTTTTTCTATGGCATCGAGTGCAATCTCTATGGGTACGTTCCTTATTATTCCAGTGCTCCCAACTATTGTTCCAGTAGCGTCAGAATTTTTTGGATCTGTCCGAAATTTTATACTCCACGAACTATTTGGCGCAGTACCAGAGACTTTTATGCTGTTTAGGCCAATCGCCATCTCCGAGTTCTTATTGACATCCACGACTGCGGCATCGATTTTTATGACTTCGCAGGGAACATCGAGTGTCGCGATAATTTCTTCGTAAAACGGTATATTCTCCCGCCTATCACGGATTATTACGGCATTTAACCTCTGATCACACGTTATAAACCCAGGCAGCGTGGTCCCAGAGATGTCAACTGACTTTTCTCCAGGGATCCCTTCGCCGCTTTCACCCTTCTTGCCATCCGCTGTGCCCGACGAACCATCCCTCGCCTGTATCTTTTTTATACTATTGTTTATGTCCTTTGCGTATTGCGGCGTGTCATCGTGTATGCCGATCATTTGCTGCGACTCGGGTTTTTGAGCGCCACCAACGTTGACATTGAACGGAGAAAATACGCCTTCCGACCGTTGGCCAGAAATTATGCTCTGCAGCATGCTGGAAATACCAGGGACTGAGATTGATCCATTGGCGTAGTTAAACGTCATGTCGTACGCCCAGGCATACTTAAGTGGAATTATTTTTACGATCGTTGTGTCCGAAATTTTACTCGGTACGAACTTCGCAGCAATATCATTTATGACACTCAAATATTGCGGTGGCGCCGTAACTATCAAAACATTGGCTTCCCCTATCCCGCGAAATGAAAAATCGGATGTCGCGAACTCAAGCCTGGAAAGAATGACGGATAGCGTTTCGATGCTATCCAAATCCATCCTAAAAATCTGCGTGTGCAATTCGGAACTCGGGTACACAAACATTATCTTTCCGTCGAAAAACCACACCAACCCATAGGCCTTCGTTATGTAATTCCAAAATTCCACGGGATCCATTTTACTGAACCTACCGTTCACGATACGGTCAATTTTCCCGCTCACTATAACGGTCATCCCCTGCATTGCGAAGAAATCCTTGATCAGTTCCGCCAGGTTCTGATTCCTTGCAAAGTGGTAGTAGCTTGCATTTGAAAATGGGAGCTTGGTATACGGGTCCTCCGCGACGGCCGCCAATTGGGAACATGTCGCCACTAGAACGATTATCGAAAAAAATCTTGTAGTCTTCATTTTTTCCCAAAGAAACTCAACAACGGAGATACGGCCGCGGAAGATTGCTTCCACTGCAATACCATATTCCAAAAATCTATGTTCCGCACGAACGACTCCACGGAATCAACCAAAAAATCAAATGAAATGCTGACTAATGGAATACACTTCGTTGTCGTAGGCCGCCCAGTCCTCCTATCCAGCGACAAAATTTCGTCATTGTGAATAATTCTTGCAAAATTCGCCATAAGAAGGTATCGCAACCGTTCCTCATTGGAATTCGCCGCATCCGCATTCCGTATCGGTTCGCCGAACATCGCCTGGATTACCAGGATACCCTTATCTCGTTGGAACACGCGAATTTCCACTTCTCTATCAAGGACAGCGTAGCGCTCGCCGTACTCGTCACTTTCCCACTGCTCTATCCTGAACAACCCCGAGACTATATCGACTGCTTCATCATACTCCATGAGCGAGCGGCCCATTGTGCACACAAACTTGCCAATCTCAAGACAAATTTTTTCAAAAACATTTTTTATCAAGGAAAGCAAGCAGTTCATCCAAAGAAACTCTTTCTTGGTCCATGGAATCCCTATCCCTCAGAGTAAACGTCCCATTCGACAGCGTATCGAAGTCAATTGTTATGCAGTACGGTGTCCCGATTTCATCCATCCGGCGATATCTCCTACCGATTGCACCGCTCGCATCATAATACGTATTCCACCGCTGTTTGATAGTTTTATACACTTCATTTGCCACTGCGACTATCTCTCCATTATTCTTTACTAGAGGAAAGATAGCAGCTTTTATGGGGGCAATGCGTGGAGAAAATCGTAGTACCGTACGCACGTCGCCGCCGACATCTTCCTCGTCGTACGCAGAACAAATAACGGCCAGTAAGGTTCTATCGACACCGGTAGCAGGTTCTATCACGTGGGGAACGTACTTCCTCTTCGTGTTTTCATCGAAGTATTCCATTGACTTCCCGCTGTGATTCTGGTGCTGCGTAAGGTCGAAGTTCCCGCGGGCGGCTATTCCCTCCAACTCCTGGGCACCAAATGGGTACTTAAATGTTATATCCGTACAAGCTTTAGAATAGTGGGCAAGTTTTTCCTTTTCGTGAACATCAATGGAGAGAAGTTCCCTGCGAATCCCTATGCTTTGGTGCCAATTAAGTCGCTCGGTTACCCAGTATTCATGCCACTTGCGCCATGATTCTTCCGAGTCATCTATGAAAAATTCTAACTCCATCTGCTCGAATTCCCTGGATCTGAATACGAAATTTCTCGGGGTAATTTCATTGCGGAACGATTTTCCGATCTGTGCGATGCCGAATGGTATCCTTACCCGCGTTGTTGCAATGACATTTGAAAAATTCGTGAATGTTCCCTGGGCAGTCTCCGGGCGAAGGTATGCAACTGTTGTATCGTCGACGACTGCCCCAACGTGCGTTTGAAACATCAGATTGAACGCCCGCGGCTGCGTCAAAGTCCCGATCGAACCGGTAATTGGCGACGGTATGCGTGCTATCTCTTCGGCAGAAGCCTCGCTCACGGGTCTTAATCCCAGCACTTCCAATTTTCCTGACCTTCCAGAATTCTTTTGCAACTTCTCGGCAACAATTTGCGCACTTTGTTCCGTATCGCCGCATTCTTGCACACAAATATACCCAATTGACTCCCCGCCAGAAATGACGTCCGCAAAGAATAACTGATCGGCCCGGAATCTCATCTTCGATTCCCTGCAGTCTACCATCGGGTCCGAAAATCCAGCCACATGACCGGATGCTTCCCAAATTTTTTGGTGCGATATTATGGAGCAATCCAAACCAACAACATCGTCCCTTCGCCTGACAACATCTGCCCACCAAGCGTCTTTAATATTTCGCTTCAATTCCACTCCGAGCGGCCCATAGTCGAAAAATCCATTAACACCTCCGTATATGTCAGATGACCTGAAGATGAACCCGCGCCGCTTCGCCAGCGAAATTATGCTACTCATAGCATCGTCTTCGCAGTCCCGGGAAGCACCATCGCCAACATTGGAAAAATTCACCATCCGGTAAGGCTATTGCGGAAATAGCCACAAAGTCAATGCATATCCGTCAGACCATGTTTTTGATCCGTAGTTACCTTACTTGAGAAAAGTATTCTAATGCAACGACGTACCAACGGAAAGTTCATGCTTGTATGGAAGAAAGCGTATTTTTTTTCGTAAAAACATGAATCTTTCCGTCAAATATCGTTATAGTTGTCTTATTTGAGAAAAGCATTTTATGTTAGCGATATTTAGCGAAAAATTCCAGTTTTTTGAAATGAAGAGTGTGCTTTTCTCGGGGAAGATGACTGTATGGCAATCGAATCAATCGCATTAATGCGCGTACGGGTAGGCTGCTACCTGAACCGTTGAAAATCCGGACTTTTTTGCAATTTCACAAATTTTTATGAGCACGAAAACTGGCAGAGATTTATCCGGTCGCACCAGAATGGCGCTCACAGCCGAACTACCACCAGCGCAATTCTCCCGCAAGTATTTTTTTATGCCGTTTTCAAGAGTGTCCAGCGAGAAAATGTTTCCGTTGAAAACTATAAACTTTTCGGATTGGACAGTTATCACACCCATCGTCTCAACGAACTCGACGGCATCAACGCTTGGCAGGGAGATACTGACTCCAGGCGATAGGATGAAACGCGAATTCAGGAGGACAAAAGTACAGCACAGCATCAGAATGTTTAAAACGCCAAATAACTCCACTCCGATGTCAGGTTCCCGTAACACACGGCCACGGGATGGATTAAACCTCCGCACTTGCGGTATTTTTATCATTTTCAATCGCAATATAATTCAAAATTTCGCTGCGACTCCACTCCATGTCGTATATTAGGCGCCGTACTCTGCCGTGCAAAAAACTGTATGCAAGAATTCCTGTTATGTTCACCACAAAGCCAAATGATACCAAAACAACCGCCTGGCGGACAAATGAAATAACCACACCCGCGGAAAGATACGTTGCGGTATATTTTATACCATCCAATGTTTTGGACAACACTTGCAAAACGCCCATGAAGCCTATAATTGGAGCGATCTTCGCTATTAATCGAATTGAGTTTAGGCGGCGTTCAAGAAGTGGAATTTCCAACAGCGCCACGTTATCCAAAGCATGTTCCAATTCTCTCTGTGGTTTTTCTCGAAAAACCAGTGCAGTTTTTACTATCAGAGCGGCAACTCCGGGGGAACTTTCACACACAGTTAACGCCTCGTTATGCCTACCGCGCTTCAACAATGAAACAACACCATCGAAAAATTGCCGCGGCTTTACTCTGCTGCCATGCAAAAACAAGCATCTTTCGGCGACGTAAGATAGTAGCACGACAAACAGAACTAAAAGTATTAGCATCGCAAAATTAGTCAGCGGAAGCCAACTGGAAAAAACTTTCCACATGGCGGCGATGAAAACACAACTCCAAATAATTTCAAATTAAAATTCTTCGTACTCTTTCAATACAGCTGTCACATTCGGCAATGGCATTCTATCCAACGATATGTCGTCTTTTCCGAGAGAAGCATGTTGTTTCCGTGAATTTCTCCATCAGATATTGCTAAACAGAATGCTTTTCTCGGGGAAGATGACTATAACCGCGTGGACGCAAGTTCCGAAATTAAATCAAGAAACAAGCAAGCCATCCGGAAATAAATACCGGAATTGTGAAATGTAAAAATGTCGGTATCGCGGTGTCGCTGATTAGGGAATGCTGACCATCGGCGTTCAACCCCATCGTTGGCCCAAGGGTAGAGTCCGATGCCGGAGACCCCGCATCGCCAGTTATGCCAGACACTGCCACTATTATCACGATTGCAGCCGGCGAAAACCCGAGCTCAATTCCAAGCGGAACATACACGCTCGCGACAATTGGGACCGTCGAAAACGATGACCCTATGCCAACGGATATCAAAAATCCAACAAACAACATGCCAAAAGACGCCACCGCCTTGCTGTTCGTTGTGTGATCCGCTACCCAGTTTACGATGTCAGAAATGCCACCAGATGCACGTAACACGTGTCCAAATCCCGCAGCCGCTAGCATTGTAAAGGAAATTATCGACATCATTTTGAACCCATTTGCGACGACATTTTCCGAATCTTTCCTCCTGACAACCCCACCGAGGGACAATACCAAAAAACCAGCCAACGCTCCTAAGATTAT
This sequence comes from Puniceicoccales bacterium, assembly GCA_031270385.1. GTDB lineage: Bacteria > Verrucomicrobiota > Verrucomicrobiia > Opitutales > JAIRKQ01 > JAIRKQ01. The sequence goes on from JAISXS010000047.1 coordinate 7,632, forward strand.
GTTTTTTGCTGCAAGTTGCACCGCTAACGCGGCGGCTATGGCGATGCAGGAAACTATCAAATCATTCTTGGAAAGTGGTTCATCCTTTTCAATTTTTTTTACTTCTGCGTCATCGTAGTTCCTCGGCCGCCTGTAGCGAATCAGCGCGATGCATAACCCAATTGCCATGCCGGTAACCGGCAGGATGAGCGCCAGAACAACTTCGTTCGTTGAAATTTCCAACCCATTCGTTCGCAAGCAATGCGTCAATATGTCGACCAAAAAAATCTCCCCAAACCCGATTGGAACTATCATATATGCGACAATCACACCAAATGTTATTATGCACGCAACGGCACGACGATCCACTTTCATCGCGTTGAAAATTCCGAGCAACGGCGGAATGAGGATTGGGACGAACGCAATGTGGACTGGAATTACATTTTTGCAAGCTATTGACATCAGCCCTATTGCTGAAAATAATATAACTTTCGCCGACTTTGAGGACGTGCCCCCACCCACCGCCAATTCTCCGTCGGACTTTTCCGAACGCAAATGCAATAATCTTGCAGCCTCCTCCATAAGGAATTTTGGAACGCCAGAATGTGCCAGCGCGGAGGCGAAAGCTCCCAGAATTGCGTAACTAACAGCGATCTTCGCACCACCTCCGAGACCTTCGGAAAATGTCGATGAAAATAGCGAGACTGCTTCGCTAACTGTCTTCCCGCTCACCAGACTGCACGCTAGCGCACCGGTCGTCAACGCTATCACGACGTTGACACGAAAAACACACATCATTAAGACTAGCGCCACGGATACAACGACTGGGTTAAACACTATCATCGATTGTAACCCTATTTAATCCTCTTCAACGGCCACCACCTTAGAAATTCCTACCAATTTGTCCCCTTTATCAACAGCCATCAACCGAACCCCGCTGGTTGAACGCCCAATCACACGAACCTCGCTAACTGAAGACCGTACAGCCTGGCCGTTGTTTGTCAACATCATTATTTCGTCGCTATCGGAAACGGTCAATGCACCAGCAATACAAATACCACGCTGCAATTTCATCGCGATTACGCCGGATCCCCCGCGGTGTTGCAGACGATAATCCTCAAACTTTGAGCGCTTTCCCTGCCCATTTTCCGCAGCTAGTAAAAATGTTTGCCCATCGTCTACGACCGTCATCGCGCGGACAGCATCATCATCTTTCAACGTAATTCCGCGGACACCGCGTGTCGCCCGACCCTGGTCGCGCAGGTCACTTTCACTGAATCGCACGGACATCCCATGTTTCGTTATTATTACAAGCTCATCGCTGCCTGTCGTCATAACGGCCTCTATCAGCGCATCATCCTCATCGATACTTATGCCGATTATTCCCCCACGACGCACATTTTTGTAATCTGCCAAACACGTTTTTTTCGTGATTCCATTCTTCGTGCACATCACAACAAATTGGCTCTCGGAAAACTCCTGGAAGCACAGCATCGCCGCCACCCGTTCCTCCTTCTGCATTTCAAGGACGTTGACCAACGCTCTTCCCTTCGATATCCTCGAACCTTCTGGGATTTCATAGACCTTCTCAACGTACACACGGCCGCTATCCATTGCGAACATCAGGTTATCGTGGGTGTTCGCCGTAAACATATGTTCCACGAAATCGTCGCCGTGCTGCCCTGCTCCAATTACTCCCTTACCACCACGCCTCTGGGAGCGGTATAAATTTGCCGGCGTTCGTTTTATAAAACCGTTGTGGGAAACGGTAATCAAGCAACACTCATTTGCTATGACATCTTCGATCCTGAACTCTCCTATATCATGCTCAATCTTTGTCACCCTTGGCGAAGAATATTTGTCACGCATTTCCAGCAGCTCTTTTTTTACAAGAGCTAACAAATTCGCGTTGCTCGATAAAATTTCACGGTAATAGTTTATTAGTTTTTTTAAGTCACCAAATTCTTCCTCTATTTTACTGCGCTCAATGCCAGTCAACTGGTAAAGGCGCATTTCCAAAATCGCATCCGCTTGGACCGGGGAGACTGGATATTTCGCCACAAGTTCGATTTTTGCTCCTTCACGATTGGAAGACTTTCCGATTATGTGGACAAAGTCATCCGAGTTATTGAGTGCCACTATGAACCCCTCTAATATGTGAGCGCGCGCTTCTGCCTTCCTCATGCGAAACTCAGTCCTCCGGGTAACGACATCCCGGCGATGTTCGATGTAGCACTCTAGAATTTCCTTGATGTTCATCTGCTTCGGTCGCAGCCTATCCAATGCCAGCATGATCACGCCAAATGACGCTTCAAGTTGCGTATGTTTGAACAATTTGTTCATGACAATATTCGTCACCGCATCCCGTTTCAACTCCACTACTATGCGCGTTTTGTTGTCGGATTCGTCACGCAGGTCACTGACTTCATCCAAAATTTTTTCCGTAACTAGCTCGGCAATCCTAGTTACAAGCATTGCCCGGTTGACGGCATATGGAATTTGCGTAATTACGATCTGCTCTTTTCCATTCGGTAGTTCTTCGACTGTCGCGATCCCACGGACTTTCACTATGCCGCGGCCAGTCGTTAAGTAGCGTTCAATGCTGTCGATTCCGACAACAACTCCGCCAGTTGGAAAATCTGGTCCATGAACAAATTTGCATAACTCTTCCACTGCAATCGCTGGTTCATCGATTATTTTACAAGCGGCATCTATGATTTCCGACAAATTGTGAGGTGGAATGTTTGTCGTCATACCAACCGCGATGCCAGTCGACCCGTTCATCAGCAAATTCGGAAGTGCTGACGGAAGTACGCTCGGCTCCTTCGTGCTTTCTTTATAGTTTGGGACGAAATCAACTGTATCTTCGTCGATGTCCCGAAGTAGCTCTTCGGAGACACTGTGCAATTTACACTCCGTGTAGCGATACGCCGCCGCTGGATCACCGTCGACGGATCCAAAATTTCCCTGCGGAAAAATGAGTGGATAGCGCATCACCCAGTCCTGAGCCAGGCGGACAAGGGTGTCGTAGACGGCGGCATCGCTGTGGGGATGATAGTTCTTCAACACCTCCCCGATCACGCCGGCGCATTTGTCAAACTGACGGTTAAAGAACAACCCTTCCCGCAGCATGGCGTATAAAATCCTCCGTTGCACAGGCTTCAGACCGTCACGGACATCGGGCAGCGCCCGACTAACTATCACCGACATTGAATAGTCGATATAGGATGTTTGCATGACATCGGTGATGTTCGCAATGGTAATTTTTTCTTGTTCCGTATTCATTTATATGTCCAAGTACAGTACATTCAATGCATTGTCTTCTATGAACGCCCGTCGGATCTCCACATCCTCACCCATCAACATAGAAAATGTCGCCTCAGCAGCGGCACCATCGGTGATCGTTATCTGCAAAAGCCTGCGCTTTGTGGGATCCATCGTCGTTTCCGCCAATTGATTGGCGTTCATCTCGCCAAGACCCTTGTACCGCTGAATTGTCAATCCTTTGCGCCCAAGCTCCCGTATTTTTGCCACCATCTCCAGGCCAGAAAACATTTCCAATCGTTCCAATTTTTTTCCATCACACACGGATTCCGCCAGAAAATACCTCGGCTGCGAGGTTGCGGAGAAGGTCGTTGTATCAATGCCGAGGACTTCCAATTTTTTAAGAAGGTCGAGCATTTGCTGTGCGCCGTATATTTCGTGAACTGAAATCCGCTGCCGCAGGATTTGAGTGCCGACTTCGACATCACGCGTGCTAACGCCATCGAATCCACCGTCTTCGATGCCATTCGCCCGGAAAAATTTCGACCTCGCTTCCCCATCTTTGAGAAATTCATGGTCTTCAGAGTGACCAGTGCGTATCCTGGCGATGTACCGAGGTAACGTGCCGGTTTCCATATCCCGAGCGTCTAAATACGATGGTAGCGAACACCCCGTGCGAACGACCCCACCACCGAGTTGTTCCAGTTTCGAAAATATCGGCACAATCTCCGATACCTGTTCCTTGGAAAACACATACTCGTCTTTGGCACGTATCATTGCCATATCTTCCATGCCAAGCTCCAACAAAATTTCATTCATTTGCTCATCGTTATCGACATAGCGTTCCTTGCGTTTCCTTTTTATCCTGTACAACGGAGGCTGGGCGACGTAGATATATCCGCGTTCGATTAACTCTTTCATCTGGCGAAAAAAGAACGTTAGTAGTAGCGTTTGAATGTGTGATCCATCGACATCGGCGTCGGTCATTATCACAATCTTGTGATAGCGGCATTTGTTGGCATCGAATCCACCAATGTCGTTGGATGATCCAATTCCAGTTCCACATGCGGTGATTATCATACGGATGGCATCGCTATTGAGCATCTTGTCGAGGCGCGCCTTTTCCACATTCAAAACCTTTCCGCGTAGCGGCAAAATTGCTTGATATTTTCTATTGCGCCCCTGTTTAGCTGAACCGCCCGCCGAATCTCCCTCGACTATAAACAATTCACAGAGCGATGGGTCCTTTTCGGAGCAATCCGCCAGCTTCCCAGGCAATCCGCCGCCGGATAGCGCGCTTTTTCTGACGGTTTCCCTTGCCTTGCGCGCGGCTTCCCTCGCACGGGCGGCATTTATGCATTTGTCAATTGTCTTTTTTGCCAGCGCCGGATCAGTTTCAAAGGTGTATTTCAGGCTATCGCCAACAATTTTCTGCACAATTCCATCGATCTCGCTGTTTGACAATTTTGTTTTCGTTTGCCCTTCGAATCGCGGATCTGGGACCTTTACGGATATCACAGCGGTCAAACCCTCCCGGACGTCGTCGCCGGAAATGGCTGGATCTTTTTCCTTCAACAGATTATTTGCTTTAGCGTAAGCGTTTATTACGCGGGTCAGCGCCGTCCTAAATCCGGAAAGATGAGTCCCCCCCTCAACGTTGTAGATCGAATTGGCATAGGCATAGACCTGCTCCGAATAGCCATCGTTGTATTGGAGGGCGATGGCAACAATTGTTTTCATCTCAGATTTGGACGGATCGGCAATTGCTTCTCCGTCAACCATTATCGGATCGTCATGGAGGACGGTTTTTCCGCGGTTTAAAAACGAGACAAACTGGCGGATGCCGTCATCAAACCTGAAAGTTTCTGACTTTTCCGTGCGTTCGTCGTTCAATTCGATCTGAATGCCTGGGTTCAGGAACGCCAGTTCCCGCAGCCTCTTTGCGAGAATTTCGTACTTAAATTCCCGCGTAGTCAAAAATATTTCAATGTCCGGCGTAAATGTGATTTTCGTACCAGTTTTGTGGCTTTCACCGATAATCTTCAGCTTTTCGACTGTCTTGCCACGTGAAAATTTGATCGAATGCACGTAGCCATTGCGACGCACTTCCACATCAAATATTTCCGAAACTGCGTTAACGCATTTCGCTCCAACGCCGTGCAAGCCACCGGAGACCTGGTACGCGCCTTTGCCGAATTTTCCGCCGGCATGGAGATTCGTCATTACCAACTCGACGGCCGGGATATTGTATTTTTTATGGATGTCGACCGGAATTCCACGACCATCGTCTTCCACGGAACAGGATCCATCGATGTGCAGGCCGACTTTTATTATTTTACAATACCCTGCCAGCGCTTCATCGATGGAATTATCGACGATCTCGAATACGCAGTGGTGGAGCCCGCGCTCATTGGTGTCCCCAATGTACATGTCGGGGCGCTTCCTAACCCCTTCGAGACCTTCTAACTTTTGAATTTTAGTCGAATCGTAATCGTCCTGGCCAATGCTCATGTTAGTTTTTGTAAAAAATTCGGGTAGCATGAATTTGCAACCCATGAATGCCGGCACTCATAGTAATGGAGTAGAAAAATGCGAACAAAAATTTAACACCGTCAAGTTGTTGTTGCAATTTTTTTCGCAACATTCCCCTGAATGGTGAAAATCGGTTAAATGTTCTTAGATATCCCGGACTTCGAAGCGTATTCCCGCTGGATAACTTCCCTGATTGTGTCCATGATTGTTTGCACATTTTTTTTAGAAGTACTGTAAGCTTCCTGCATTTCCTTCACATGGCTTAGGGTAAATTCAAAAAATTTCTCGGCTCTTTTCGCATCGGCGTTTGTAATGCTAGCCTCGTGTCTTAGGTTTGCTGTGGTGATGCTCATCGAAAAGGATACAACGCTCATGACAAAATTTATAATAGTTACTACGAGTTTGATGATCTTGACTACCGTGCCTAAGATTTTTCCGGTACTGAGCCCACCTGCGACTCCGCTAAGTCCCGAGGTTACAATATTAACGATGCCGGTAGCAATTTTCATACATGCCGTTTTTTTGCTGGCTTTGTAGGTAGCATCCGCTTCTTTTATTTTCATTTCGAAGACTGAGGACGCTGCTTTATCTGCCACTTTTATTTTCGTTATCATTTCATTGAAACGCGAGTTTCTCTGGTCTGCGGCTGATTCTTCAAGAATGACCATGACAAGAAAAAGGATATCCTCGTAGGAACATTTCTTGGAATTCGTGGAATCTACATCCAACAGTCGAATGGCACTGTGCAAATCTCCCATTTTAATTGTACCGCTATTCCCGGCTAATTCGAACGTACGATCCGTTTGGTTCGGTATCAGTGCCGGATTGTCCAATGCGGAATGCACGGGGGGCACAACATCGTTTGGATCGGCAGTTGATACAATTTTTGCGATTTCAGCACCTTCTGATGACGGACCACCAATGGTTGGATCTTCGGTGGACGGCTGTGAAGTGCTATCGGAAATGTTTTTTGATTCCGACATATTTCACCTTGGTTTCTCCATTTTCGCACTGGCTATATATTGTGCGCAATGTCTTTTTTGGATTGAACGAGCTCCCCAATAAGCCTCGATAGATTTTGAATGCTTTTCTCGCGGCTATCGTCTGCCTTTTTCAGTGATTCCGAAATACCCTGGGAGAGATTGCTCACGGAATTTCTAATACCCTCTGTAAAGCCTTCCAACGACTTTCGCGAATCAGCTCTGTGTCCCTCGTTAGCCGACGCAAATTTCAAACCACCCCCGACAAGGCCTACTGCGTTTGAGATTATTTCACCTACTGCAGCATTTTTTTTATCTATTCTCTGTTGCTTATCGGCCCTTTCACGCCTGTCATTTTGTACCTCCATTTTTTCGGCTGATGCGACAAGTTTGTCAGCCGTTTCATCCATCTTGACTTCGAGTGCTTCACGGTTTGATATAACGTCTTCTTCCGTGAGGTCTTTTTCCGAGATCTCTGTGTCAGTTCTCTTCTTCACGCCCTCTTTATTGTTCTCATCGTTCTCATTTTTCTCTAATCTTTCTTTAGTTGCTGCATTATCTGCATCCTCTACCAATTTATTATCTTCTATATTCTTTTCATCATCTTCTGCCTTCTCTTTCGTATCCTTCACAACCTCTTTGTCTTCAGTTATATTCTCTTCATGTTCACCCACGTCCTTTTCCCGTCCTTCCACTTCATCCGTCTTTTTATCATCTGCATTTATCTTTCCTTCCTCTTTCTCTATCTCCTCTTCGTCTCCATCCGTAGCAACTTCGTTTTTCTCCACCTCATCTTTCGTTTCATTAATTTCCGTTTCTCTCACCTCATCCCGTGTTTGCTCCACTTTTGCTTGCTCCGTTTTAAGGGTTTCATTTTTCGTCGCGTTCGTTGTTTTCTCTTGCGAGACTTCAGAAACGTCTGCCCCACTTTCAGCTGTATTTGAGGCGGTTGAACTTGGATCTATTGATGTTGACTTGTCGTCAACACCGGAACTTTTCGAATTGTTTTCTGACGTCGCAGACAGCCCAAATGAGACAACACCGCCAACTAGAGCACCTGCTCCCTTGATCAAGTCAGATGTTGCATCGATGTACGCCTTATCTTTATTGGCTTCAGCGGCTTCGAGGGAAAATCCGTATACAAGCCTCGATAAATCCATGTTCATATTGTTGGCTACTCGCTTGAGCGTCGCCAAAACCTCCCTCCTCTCCTCTTGGACGTCAATATTCATCATCTCGGCAAATATAATAAGCTCGGCAATACTCATTTTGCTTAAATCCTTCTCGCTTCCGGCCCCAACCAAACTAAGCATGCTGCAGAGAGATCCATGGATATTCTCGAGGCCCTTATTGCCACTAATATAATCGGGAGAAGAAGGACTAAATATCGCCTCAGGCTGGCTAGGCCCGTTCGTCTCCTGCGGAACGTCTCTATCAACAACAACACTATCGCCAGTAGGATTCACGTCCCCAGGTTTAGGACTGGTTACGTTATCCGGTCCCTGATTTCCATCGCTTCCACCGACAGCATACGCGTTACCTTGGCTACCAATACCATCTACATTAGTCATGACATTTATCCCCCAAAATAATTAAAATTACAATTACTTAATTCCTAAAAATTCCTGACAATATTCATTTTTGTTTCGTGTTCTGCCTTAAGATTTCGCGATGCCGCCTCGTACGCTTTTTTTATATCATTGAGATCAGATCCAAAGGCATCCATGAGTAAGTCTAGCTGTTGGCCGATTAAATCCGCATCCTGCCTTAGTTTGCTGATTATAGCCGATATCTTGTCTATGGCTAACCTCTTTTCGGCAAGGTCAAGATCCTTCTTCCCTTGAACTATTCCCTGCACTCCAGACGCGACTCCAGTGGCCACCTGAGCTACCATCGAGGCAATCTCAATGATTTTCAACACAGACGAAATGACGGCGCCTGAGGCTGCACCCAACGAAGCAACGGTCATGGCCACCATTATCAGGATCATAATGATATCTGCACCCAGTTTCACCCACATTTTAATTTTCTTCATCGCTGGATCATTAATATCTGTCCCATTTGCGGCACAAACGACATCCATCACTAGGTCCGCTGCGATCTGTGCTGGGCTAATGAACGACAAAGCTTTATCAATTGCACCATCCACTTTCCTGTTCTTGGAACACACTTTCACCAATTCCATTATCCCAACAACCAACATTACAAGGCCCAGTACTAATAATCCTCCCATTGGCCCGGCAACGGCACACGCAACTACCGTGGCAACCACTATTACTATTAACACAATAACTTTTATGAGAATCTCCCACCACTTGTCGTTTTCTTCCGGTGGGTCGACTGTCGGACCGCCAGATGGCGATGTTCCGGCCTTTTTCTTCCAATCGTCTTCTTCGTAGGCGAGTTTTTCCGTTTGCTCCTGGGCGTATTTCGTAGCGTTTATGATCTCATTCGTCTGCGCGACTTGACGCATCCTGCCCATGTTGATCGAATTGACCGTATTCTCTATCGACTCTCCCTCTACTTTCGCCATCATTAGCGAGATAATTAGGTGCATTCTTTCCGGGGGATACTGTTTAAGCAACTCGTCGATCTGCGCGTTATCTATACACACGTCGAAGAGTGAGTCTATGGTTCCGCTCCCAAGATTGAACTGAGTTTGGCCCTTTGTAGATGTGATATCAAAGGAATCGCTTGCCCCTGCAGGTTTCCCGGCTGGGTACAGTGCTTTATCTACCCTAGCCAATAGTGCATCGACTACGGATGGTTGGTCGCCTGTGCTGTTACTGACCGTGGTTGACATACGTCTTTCGTTCGAATTTTATCTCTTTTTTCCCAACTGTTTTTTCGGAGATTTTTTTTCTTCGGCTAGTTTGGCCAATTCTTTTTCTACCATCGTGCTCGTCATCCTAGCTCTTGCCTCATATATCCGTGATTCTCTGTCGTTTTTGAATTTATCGTCGTTGGCAAGCGTCAAAAGCTCATCTATGTACTTCTTAGCAAGATCTAGCTGATCAAGCCTGATGACGCATTCTGCCAAGCGCATGAGCATTTTCGGGGTATATTCCCCTTCGGCGAGAGCCATCCTGAAATACTGTGCCGCTGTTGTGTAGTCCCCAGCCATGAAACTAGCGGATCCGCAGGCCGATAGGTATTTTGAGGACATCGGTTGTAGCGTGCATAGCAAGGCAAACACGCCCTTTGCTTTTACGTATTGTTTGTGTTTGTACATTTCGTGGCCAACCATGTATATCGCTTCTAGGCCGTCATCGCTTATGCCGTAATACTCTCGAAGGCTGAAGTTCCCGCTGATGATTTTCTCTGCGGCATTTTTCAGGGCCTCTTCGTACTCTTTTCCTTGTTGTTCCTTTTTCTCTTCCATAAATTTTATCTCCCTAGCGAATGTTAGAAGTCGTGGTTTTCCCGTAGTCACCGACTGATTTCAAAGTTTGTGTGCACGCGCCTATATTCGAGTTCACTTCCTGCATGAATTGTTGCATCTTTGTGCTCATTAGATTTGCATCCGTTGATAATTTGTCGCCGTGGAGGCGGACTTGGTCTTGCCAATTTGTCACGGCTGTGAGTAGGGTTTGTTCCTGGACGTCGATGTTGCTCACGTCCTTACTCCAAGCCTTTTTATCTGTCCACTTTTCACCATCTTTATTGTAATGGGCGACGGCGAAGCGTAGTGTTCCACCTGAATCGACGCCATAGCTTATACCGAACGTTGTGTAAAAACTTGAAAGTCCAGTCGACGCTATTCCGCCGTTTTTCACCACGTCTTTCATGTATGTGTTTAGGTCGGACATTGGTACATCACAAGACTCGAACAATTCTTGGCTTGTTATGGCCCCTTGCCTGTCCTGGCCTTGGATTTCGCCATCCGTAGCTTCCCTATAAACTCGTTCGTATATCCATGACAGTGCTTTGAGCATTTTGTTGTTTACTCGGATTTCCTCGTTAACTTGCTCTATTTCTCTTATCTGTTCTGCTAGCATTAGTCGTTGTATTTCTGTCATCGAATACATTACCGCCACTGCGACGTAGTGTATGGCTAATCCGACGTAGCAATCTGTTTTGGAGAATGATTCCTGGTATTCGCTCTCCGATATGAACATATCTTCTCCGTCTTCATAAATCAGCTTGTATTCGTAGTTTATTTTTCCATCTTCGGCGACCTTATCTATTCTTTCGATGCCAGCGACGAGTTTGTACTTACCATCCGAGGTTGGCACCGGCTCTGAAGCTGTGAGGCAAAGACTTAGGAGGTCGTCCATGGTGGCGCCGGTGTTAGCTTTCATCTCTTCGTATCTCTTCTTTGTTCCGTCGAATGACATTCTTGCGTTCATCATGGCCTTATATTCCTTGGTTTCTTCGTAAGCCTTCAGTTTGGTTCTGTATTCTTCTTCGTTTGCGTCTCTGGCTGAAACGAGCTCGTTGTACGCCCCTCCTACTGACAATTGCCCGAGAACGGCGTTACCGTAGGCTTTTTCGGCTTTTTGGCGTTGTGTTTTAAGGGTGTCGGCTAATTCTTTTTCAATCTCTACAGCATCGGCAGCATTGGAGATGACAGTGGTGAGAATGTCATACAGTTGGCCTTTTTGGGTTTCGGAAAGCGTTGTACGCGGGCCACCATCGCGGTCAAAGTAGGGCTCAAGCTTTGCATAATCGGCTGGCGTCAAAGCGAACGTGCTAATCTGAACACCGGTAAGCATGTTGAGAAACATGCCTTTTTGCTTTTCATCCTCATTTGCATATTCATCGTATGTAACATTTCCATTGGCATCGACTTTAGCCTTTTTAAATAGTTTGTCGTTGATACTCTTCCATTCGTTATAAAGGTCCTTCATTGCTTCTTTGCCATTCTTTCCAGATTCCGCGGCGAAGTCGGTCTTTATAATTCCGGCCATATACTGTCCGGCGGTGTATGACTTGTTTTGTTTTATGGCTGAGCCAGTATAGGTATTACCCTGGTGGTATTCCTCTTCCAAATCATTTTTTATTTTATTTAAAATAGTCCACAGTTCGTCCAGTGTTTTCGCATTTGGCACAGAATTAAAATCTCCTATAATTAAATCAACCGCGCCAAAAACACTTTCAAATGCCTCTCTGTGTCCCTCTGTCATCCTAGTACCATTATCGTTTCCTTGGCCGCCGTCGTTATAAGCATCTCTGGCTGCTTTTAGTGCCTGAGCTAACGAATCTGTGCTGAACACACTACTACGAAGCACGCTAACTATCGTTTCCAGGTAATTTTCAGCGGCGGAAAGCCGGCCCTTTGCCTCTTCTTCTATGGCTATGGCCGTGTCGAACTCGTCTCTGTAATCTTTGACGCTCTTTGCCCCAAATTTTTTCGCCTTATCCTCCAATTTTTTCATTGCTTCGGCGAGAGCTTCCTTGTGTTTTCCTTCTTTATCAAGTGATTCTATTGTCGTTTTAATTGTATCGTCGTAATTATAGCCGAGTTCGGTGAGCGCTGTTCTAAGTCTCGTATAATCGTACATCGTCGCTCCGCTGTCGTATTGTTTTGGTTTTTTATTTCCATCGAGCTCTGGGACTACGAGTTTCAACAGGTCATTGTAACTCATATTAGACTTGTCATTGGTGCCATCCCCATCGACATCAAGATTTTCAAGCTCGAACACCTTTTGATCCTTTGCTACATTAACCGCATTTTTAGCGGTCGACACATCCGCCTCGAGCGAAAGAAACGTTTTCCCACTACCATCCAAATCTCTGGTATATAAGCCATTATAGGCATTCCTGGCGTATATCCATTTTTGGTACGCCAGCGACGTTGCATTTTCCAGATATTCGCTTTCATGAAAGTTTTTCATGGATTCGATGTCTGCCATTTTTGCTTTTTCGAAGGCCACTACTGCGCCTGCCGTTTGCACAGCATTCTCAGCATCCTTAAGGTCTTTTTCAAACTGTTCCAATTCCGACTCGAGTCCGTTTATGCTTTTTTTATCGACAGTGTTGCCGAATAGGGCATTTGCTAGGTTTGTTCTGGCCGTTTCCAGAGTTCTCGCTGCATCTAATTTGGTCCTCATACTTCCTAGGGTGTCCTTCAGCCCTTTTAGGCTTACACTCCCGCCCTCGCCGACGTACGTACAATCAGCATTAAAGAGTGTCGATTCATCATCCGTTAAAAAGGCTTCCTCAGGCAAGTTTTGTTCCAAAGCCTTATCCAGGGCCGTTTCGAGCGTGGTTACATCGTTTTTTAAATCGTCAAAGCTCTTCGTTCCATGATAGGTAATGTCGGGGGACTCCTCCGTACCCAATGTAAATCCGGCGTAATTTCCATCATCGTCAAACAATTTCAGCGTGTTATCCTCGACATTTTCGTCAGCCTTCTCTTGTTTGGCCGTGGTGAGTATGGCGTTAGCTGTGTAATAACTGACGTACAATTCCTTCAAACTCTTGGTACGTCCGTCCCCTTCTGCGAGGGTACCGCCGTCATTAAATAGTAAATTTGATGAATAAAGAGCCGAAACCCCATTCGTCCTCGCTCCTGAAATGGCATTATTAAAGTTCGTTTCGGCCTCTTCAAAGGCCTCTTGAGCATCAGACAAGTTACCTACTTCTAAACTTTTTACATTTTCTAACGCTTCTTCGAACTTAGCTGTCAAATTTGCAAAGCTTGTTGTACCACCCAAATTTCCGTTTTCGTCAAAGAGGTTGTTCTTTGACTTAAAATCCGCGAAAATAAGTTGAGTCTTGGCATTCTCTGCTGCTTCACGTGCTGTTTCGATGGCCGCCAATTCCTCTGAGGTGCCGGCAGCTGACAATGCTGATTCCAGACGGCTCACTTCATTCTGTAAATCGCTTAGGCTCATATTTTGTTCGTCACCTGGTGTGCCAAGCGCCCCAGTTTTAGTAAATAGCTTTAGATCATAATTCCTAGCAAGGTCGATCAACTCTTCCGTGTCATCAATTTCACTTTGGACATCCACAATGGCGGCTTCAAGACCCTTATATGTAAGTTTTGTCTCAGTCCCAGACGCTAGCGTCCCATTATCGTTGAAAACTGCTTCGTTCGTACAACCATCGAGCAAATCTTTAATGCGCGCAATTTCTGCGTCAAGATTGTAATCAAGATCTCCTTCGGCTCCGTCTGCGTAAACACCACCAGAACTTTTGAGCGCCCGGAGTGAAGCGAGGTACGATTTCAAATTCGAAATGCTCCTTGTTGCATACTCTGCTTCTTTTTCGTTATCTAGGACTGCTTGAGCTTCCTCGACGGCTGAATCCAGAGCGTCGATAGTTTTGGGATTTTCGCCAAACAATGGCGCTGTGTAAGCTTCATCTACATTTTCCTTGGCATTGTCGTACGCAATTTTTGCCGTGATCATAGCCGTATACTCGATGGTGGCTTTATTCTCATCTTCAGCCGCCTTCAGTCTTTGCCACAGCGATTCGTTTTGTATTGCCCCGTCATCGCCATCTGAGAAATAGTATGCACTGTACGTATCTTCATCGCCGTACACCGCATTAGCCCCGTATAGCATCTTCAGCGTACTGTCCAAGTCTGCCTGCTTCTGCTCGCTCGTAAGGGCCTCGTACATCTTTTTCAAAGTAATTTGGTCGTACGTCCCATCGAGGAAGTAGAACTTCATGGCACTCGAGTTCGCGGGATCATTTCCTATTTTAGTCAGCTCATCGGAAATTTCACCAGTTGAAATGATGCCATCATCCTCTTGGGATCTCATTATTTCGTTTATTTCATTGTTGGTATACCCACCGGAAAGGAGTATATTTCTTATCACTGGAAACAATATATTCCTGACGATTTCATTATTACTATTATTATTGTAGAGAGCAAAAAGGCTTTCATCCTCCGCAGGAGTTGAACCAAGCGCGTTTCCGATGCTAATAATATCTCCATCTGAAATGGAATCAGCCAGTTTAATGGATGAAAGATTACCAAGTACCGCCTGTTTCGATTGAAGTACGTGGTATGCTTCCGCCTCTTTCATGTTAAAAAAAGGATTATCGACAGCATCCAGCTGAGCCTGTGTGATCGTATAACCCGTTCCGTTCGTGTTCACGGATACCTTGGTAACATTTGGCGTTACTGTTGTTGAGCTCATCTTTTTCCTCCAAATTAAAGTTTTAATAACTAGACTTTTAACCTTCTCACCTTTGGTTTGTACTTTTTCGGTGAAGAGCTTTCTCCTGTTCCAACCGATGAGACATAAGATTGAACCGCCCCAGGCGTAGCAACCGTTCCCCAAGAAAGAAGTTTCGAGATGTCGCCCATCGTGTTTTTGACAGGACGACGCTCAGCACACGCTAGCGCAAGATCCCACCCACCATCCGGCTCCTTTAATCCGATGGAATTGTAAACCCTCTTCTCATGCTCAATGGCAAGCTTCGCAAACTCGTCTAACCCTTTCAGTCGCTTCCCAGCCTGCTTAATTACGCAATCCGGATCCCCGAGCTCTATGCCGGCCTCTCCAAAAACATTCTGCTGCGTCGCCATCATCCTCCGCATTTCATCCGCCATGGCATCATTCTTTTTGACTAGACTATCCATCTCCTTCAAATGGGAATCTATATCCTTATTAACCTCCGCTGGAGTACGCAACCTAGTCATGCCGACCACTGAATTCGTAGAATTTCCATCTGAAACTGCGTTTGTTTCCTCGCTGCTACGGTTCAACTTCTCATCTTTTTTCATTGTACTCACCAGTCTTCTGGTGTACATTCTACCCTTCCAAATTTTAATGTCAATGATAATGTAAAAAATCACGATTCCTTAAAAAATTTCCTTGGAATATTGGCGACAACGAATAGAATCCCCAACGTATGGTCGGGCTAATACTAAAACCATTTTTGTGGTTATTTAAATTTATTCTAAATGCTGTGATTATTTCCATAATCCTGCTCATAGTACTATTGCTTGTCGGAAATTTTTGGCTTCCAAAGGCTACCGGATTTCTGCTGGGAAAAATGTCTGGATTTCCGTCGGAAATCGAAAAATCGAATGGGGCACTACTCCGCGGATGCATCGATTTTGAAAATTGCAAAATTAAAAACCCAGAAATTTTTAAAAATGAAAATTTCCTAACGATAAAACGCCTCGCCGTTGACATCAAACTTCGCGGCCTCTTTAAAAAAGAGATAATCATACAGAAATTTGTTTTGAATATCGACGACATAACAACGGTAAAAAATAGCGGCGGGGTTTCTAACTACTCCACATTCGTCAACAATCTGAAAGCCACGTCGAATGAACTAGGATCGAAATTTGGCAAATCGGATGAGAAAAAAGTAGTACCAAAACCGGCAGATACTGCCCAGAGGAAGCAACCTTCCATCCAAAAGCTTGCCGTTGCTATCGGAACAGTCCATGTCGTCGACGAATCAACTGGAATGTCAAGGGAGTATGAAATCAACTATTCCAGAGAATTCGTGGACGTGAACGATTTTAAAAAGCTGACTGCACAATTGGCGTTCGATCTCGGAAAATGGGAACTGTCATTCCTTGCCGATTCCATAGTTTCATCCGTTGTCACACTCCCAACATCGGCAATCGACGGTGTATTGAAAGCAAAGGATGTTGCTGTGGACGTCGTAGACAAAACAACGAATGCCATTGGAACAGGGCTAAAAAAACTGCTGCCAGGCAGCAACTAATAGCCTGCCGTACTTTCAACCAACCGCAGACATTTATGGTTGTCTTGTTTGAGAAAAGCATTCTGTCTGACGATATTTAGCGGCAGAATTCCCGTCCATTGGGAAAAGGGGTATGCTTTTCTAGGGGTGGGACGACTATAGTTATCTTACTTGAAAAAAGCATTTTAGTCTGGCGATGTTTAGCGGCAAAATTCCCGTTTTTTGGAATTAGGGGGGATGCTTTTTTCGGGTAAGATGACTATAAATGTCTGCCACTCACTTTTCCGCCTTCGATGCCAGAATGCTGACGAGAACCGTGCTGCCCGTAACGACCAGTCCTCCGACAACTGCGCAAAGACCTTTCACAATATTGGAGCAAGATCCTTCTTGTTCGTGATGCTGGGCATTATGTGCTGCGGGTTGAGCGTTCTGTATGATTTGGACGGCTGGCGCGGAACTACGTGAGGTTGGCAGTGCTGCCTCGGCTTCGTTTCCGGTACGCTTTGAAATTGCTCCGCTAGATGCCGGCTTCGCATCCTTCTTTTTTTCCACCAATTCAGTTGTTTTTGCACCTTCAGTTTTATTTGCAGATGATTTTGTCGGTTTTTTAACTATTGTAACCTTCGCTGGACCTTTTTTGCTAGCCGGTTTTTGATCATTTTTCGCTTCAATGCCGTCCGTCGGTGATGTTTTGGAAGAGACCGACACTCCGTGATCTTCTGGCTTCGCCGATTCCGAAATGGAATTGATACTCTGTTGCGCGAGGTCTACGATGGACTGTATTGCACTTAGAACAACGCCTTTTTCATGCTTATCTCTACGTGGAGATTGCTGTGTGAGAGACTGGATGTCGGAAGATTGGGACGGCGACACGGAGGCCGTGTTTTGGGCTGATTTTATGGTCAATCGACCGAAAGTTGACTCCGGTGATGTCAAAATTACGCTCTGTTGTTGCAACCCATCGAACTGGGATGAATCCATGACAACAACGTGATTTTGCTGCTCTATTACCGGCGAAATAAGGATATCAGGACACGTATGGCGTCGCAAAATTACCAAACCTGCATTGTCCGAAATCTGCGTATCGATAATTGGTGTAAAATTTCTATCGGGAATCAATTCATCATGCTCTCCGACACTACACTCATCATTCTTTGACGCGCTAGCAAAACCGTATGACTCTAGATTGGCAAATGTAATAGTCGGATGGACTATGTTGTTTGACAATGTTGGTAGTGGACACAGACCCCACACCGACGGCGACTGGGATGGTGCCGGGCTATTGCACGTAGAAACACTCCTTCCGCTCAACACACGTCCGCGTGGCCTCCATGTCGCCGGTGTTGTGCGATTAACTCCATCGCTGCCACCAGTCGCTGTCGTATTTTCATGCGTTGAAAATTCACTGAATGGATTTGACGATTCTGTGGAAACGTAACACTTCCGTGAAAAATTTTTTTGCATTTTCTGCGGATTAGAACAAGCCATCGGCCGCACAACTAACCCATGGTGCGTGCTGCTTAGCGTTTTATTTTTCAAGTGTATGACATCCGTTCCGTGAAAAGTATTGCCATGGAATTGAATTAATTTTGGGTCTGCCGTCGGCGTATCCTGCAACGAAACCGATTCCAAATCATCCCAATCGCGTACTTGAGCATCGTCCGATCGTGGCGTTATCACAATTGCCCCATCACATGGAACATTTTCTCCGATAACGACAAGGTCTGGAGACGGGGAAGATGTCAAACTACAAAATTGCCTTCTTCCAGAGCTTTGTTCCGTGCTCGGAGATTGCGACTCGAAACTCGGTAGCGTCGATAGCCTCAATCGTCTGACCGATGGTGATATTGATCTATTTTGAAAATAACAAACGTCCAGCGCTGGCGCACTGTGTCCCAGTCTTATCATCTGAGGACGAAAATCTAGATTTTCATTCGGATTTACTTTTGCATCCGTATCCACCTTCACATTAAAAACATTCATAATTTCCTCCTTGCTGATTGGCTAGATACTGCGGAACCACACGAGCCGCAAACATGAGAGTTGTCATTGCGATATCACGGCACATGTAGTACATACACATCAAGGAGAGTGTAGCATTTATTTACAGCATTACAACAAAAAAACATTCTTGCAAAAAATAAACTACCCCTGGTGGTAAAAAGTGCCGATTTTCGATCGCATAAAATTTTTTGCCATGCAAAAAAGTCTTTACAAGGAAATAAAAAATGTATGATGCCATCCTATGCAAAAGACGAAAAAGTCCATGACGAAGCGCTTTAAAATCACCGCCAACGGAAAACTTGTACATCGCTCGCCGGGGACCAGACACCTTCTGCGTCACAAAACCGCGCGACAGAAGCATTCCGCCGGCAAAGACAGAGTCTTGGCAAAGGGAATGTCTGCTCGCGTAATAAGGTGTATCGCGGTTGGACTGTAGTACTTTGCTATCAATTGCCGTTCCGGTGAAGGCGACCGAGCGGCACAAACCGAGGGACAAAACATGCCAAAAGTAACAAATGTGGTCGCTACAAAGAAGCGACGCAATAGGGTTTTAGCAGCTACGCGTGGCTACTTTGGAAACAAGTCGCGGCTGTTCAGATATTCCAAAGATGCAATGTGGCGTGCTGGGAAGTTTGCGTATCGTGATCGCAAGCGTAAAAAAACTAACATGCGTCAGCTATGGATTGTTAGGATAAATGCCGCATGCAGAGCAGGCGGAATGGCCTATAGCCGGTTTATTGCTGGGCTAAAAGAGTCTGGCATAGCGATGGATCGTCGCTCTCTCAGCGAATTAGCGATCCACAGTCCGGGGGCTTTCGAAAAAGTTATTGCGATGGCGAAGGCTGCTTTGCGATGATTTTCACCTGTTCCGGTAGGGGCATTGGGCTTGGCGTCGGTAGCGCAGTGCTGCGGTCCGGACGATTCAGGTGCCTTGAGTAGCGGATGAGGGTTTCCGCGATCCGGAAGGGTGCTGCCGCGGGCAGTTATGGCTGCCATGCTCAGCAAATGCGTCTTGTCTATAGTCGTCTTACTTGAGAAAAGCATTCTGTTTGACGATGTCTAACGGCAAAATTCCCGTTTTTTGGAATTAGGGAATGTGCTTTTCTCGGGGAAGATGACTATATTTAACGGAAAAATTCCCGTTTTTTTGGAATGGAGGGTGTGCTTTTCTTGGGTAAGATTGCTATATGTAGTCATCTTATTCGAAAAAAGCGTATTATTTTTCGAAAAAACGGGAATTTTTCTGCTGAATATTGTTGAATAGGATGCTTTTTTCAAGTAGAGCACTTATAACGATGCCCAGCGAGAAAATTGTCATTTTCATGAAAAATACGCCCCTCTCAATCGAAATTATTATAGAAATTATAGTTATCTTACTTGAAAAAAACATTTTATTTAACGATATTTAGCGGAAAGATTCCCATTTTTTGGAATATAGAGTGTGCTTTTCTTAGAAAAATGACTATGGAAATTGGAACGAAGCCATCTTAAAATTAAGAATATGCTCGGCAGATAAAAGATTAGCGTGCATTGCCACTCGCTAAGATCGCACACACGCCTTTTTCCCCACTTTTACTACGCTCTCACTTGTTTGTTTATGAGTTCCCCAACCTAGTTCGGGCGGCTACTGCCCACAGAAAGCCGGTTGGCAGTGAAAATCTCGCTTGCCAATCGGCGAAGATTTCTAGACTGCGCCAAAATGGTATTGCATTTAACGGCATTACTCCTGGTAGTTGGGTTTGCATTTTTGACGATCGGAGCGAACATGCTCTGCGATTCCGTAATACACATCGCACACAAGTTACACGTGGGCCCCATTGCCGGAATACTCCTTATGTCAATGGTGACGTCTGCGCCGGACTTCATGTCGTCCGTAATGGCCATACTAAATGGTAATCCCGATATGCCAATAGGTAACATTCTCGGTAGCAATTTTATTAATTTGACCCTCGGATTCGGTGTGGCCTCGCTGATCACGCCATTCCAATGTGAAAAAAAAGTTACCAAAGTGGAATTTCCATTGCTGTTCTTATTGACCCTATTTTTTACGTTTTGCTGCGCGAATGGGAAACTTTCCAGGGGCGAGGGAATTGCCCTTTTGGTTGTGTTTTGTTGCTATATTTTTTTTACATTTGCCAAAAAAAAGCCGGATGTCTGCATTGATGTGAAAAATACAGACACGGGTTTCAATGTATGGACAACTAAGAAAAGTGTACTAGTTTTCCTGACAGCGGCATCTCTGCTGGCGTACGGGTCTAACCTTGTCGTTAATCATTGCCGCGAAATTGCTGATTTTTTCAAGATTCCCAAAATTGTCATAGGATTTTCTCTGGTGGCATTGCAGACCAGTGCTCCAGAAATTTTCGTCGTCGCGATGGCAGCGAAGCGGAGAGACTACACGATATGCGCCGGAAATATCCTCGGATCTAGTCTGATAAATCTGATGTTTGTCAGCGGACTTTGTGCAGCGGTATACCCACTGCACTTCGAAAAAAACATTTTCATGAAAAACGCAACAGCACTAATCTTTGTAACTGCCCTCGATTGGTATATTTTCTACAAAAAAAGAATATTTTCAAGAATATATGGGGTGATACTTGTGGTAACGTACCTGGTAGTGACGCTAAACTCAGTGCTCGTGAAAGATATTTGATGTGAATTTCACTGCGAAACCGAACCATGCCTCCCTACAGAGCCGCCACAAACTCAACCGCACAAAACAAAAACACACCCAGCAAACAAAGAAACCGACGTCGCACTGCCATACATTATGACGACCGGCGCGTCCACACCATCATTTCTTCCGCTTGAACTACACTCCCCAACCCACTACCATAGCTATTTTATCTGAGGAAGGCGTGCTCTTCTCTATAAAAAGGAAGATCTTCCCGCTAAGTATCGTTGGACGAAACGCCCCCGTCGAGTGTGACAACCACGCAAGCCCCGCACCCCGACTTCGTCCTTCCAGTCCTAATCCCACAACACCAATGGGCGTCCACTATCTACTTACGTTCTTTTAGGCTCAACCCGGAAAACAATCCATTTATATCTCCCTGATTTATGCTTCCCTGATTCATAACCTGACTTGTGTATGTCGAGTTTGGGCGTCCACTGTCCCAGTACTTTCGCTCCGTGTCCCCCTGATTCGGTACCGGACTCGTGTCTTCCTTGTGCCATTGATATCCGTCCCACCCTTTTTGCTGAAAGCTGGTCGACGAAAAAATGGCTCCACCAGACTCATCACCACCGATTTTCCAATTGACGTCATCTCCGATCGATAAGTCCAGCGACATATCACCAGTATTTTTTACATTTTCCATTGTCTTCGAACTAAATCTATGTCCCAATTAAATGTCAACACTAAAAATGGAATAACTACAAAAAAAATTATGGAAACCGCGTCCCCGGACCGGTATTTTTATGTTTTCGATTGTAACACTGCGACGAAATAGCAACCTGCGCAAAATGAGCGATGGAGACGTAGAAAAAATATTGATGACTGCGGCAAATGAAACACGTGGGTTAGCAATGGACGCCATTGCAGCCGCGAACTCTGGGCACTTGGGCATGCCAATGGGATGTGCCGAGATCGGCGCCGCGTTGTTTGGGATACTTTTGAATTTTGACCCAAGTCATCCGGATTGGATAAACCGCGATCGCTTCATTTTATCAGCTGGCCACGGCAGTATGCTCCTCTACGCCTGGTTGCACCTCGCCGGCTATGAAATCTCGATGGATGATATAAAAAATTTTCGAAAATCCAATAGCAAGGCACACGGCCATCCGGAATTTGATAAAAATTCCGGGATTGAATGCACGACTGGTCCGCTCGGCCAGGGGGTAGCCAACGCTGTCGGCATGGCGTTATCCTGTAAAAAATTAGCTGTAATGTGCAACACTGCTGAGCATACGATCGTCGATAATCGCGTCGTTTGCCTATGCGGCGACGGATGTTTGCAGGAAGGAATTTCCTCCGAAGCGTGCTCCCTCGCCGGTCACTGGAGATTAGACAATTTAATAATTGTCTTCGATGCAAACGGGGTTACGCTGGACGCCGACCTGTCAAAATCGCAGAGTGAAGATGTCCCCAAACGCTTCGAGAGCTATGGTTTTGAAATATTTCGAAGCAATGGGAATAATATTCGTGATTTCGTAGCCACATTCCGCAACGCAGAATTGTCGGGATCCGGTTGTCCGAAATTGATAATCGCAGAAACCATCATCGGATTTGGAATAGACGAAGTCGCCGGAACAAACAAGGCACACGGCGCAGCCGGCATACAATTTTCCAACGCAGCAAAGGGAAAATTGGGGTTGCCAGCGGAAAAATTCTTTGTTTCCGATGGGACAAAGGAATTTTTCGCGAAAAAAAGGATTGAGCGCGGAAAGAGGTACGGTGAATGGTCAGAAACCTTTGGAGAATGGAAAACGAAAAATCCGAAATTGGCGGGTATGTTAGAGCGCAATGGACCGATAATTTTTGATGATTCAGGTACGATCGCGGAGTCAACGGCGGAAAAAATGTCGACGCGGGTAGCCAGCGGTAAAATTTTGCAAAAAGTTGCCAAGTCGAATAAATTAATGCTAAGCGGAAGCGCAGATTTATTCAGTTCGGCGTGCAATTACATTGCCGATGGGGGCGATTTTTCCGCGAAAAACGTTGCCGGAAAAAATATTTTTTTCGGTATCCGGGAGCACGCAATGGCCGCGATTTCCAATGGAATATCCTACGAAGGATTGTTTCGCATATGTTGCTCCACATTTTTGGTGTTTTCCGATTATATGCGGCCGGCGATGCGCGTTGCAGCGCTGGCGAAACTCGGAACAATATTTGTACTGACGCATGATTCAATAGCCGTCGGAGAGGACGGGCCGACGCATCAGCCGGTTGAAACAATTACATCCCTGCGCTGCATACCGAATTTGGACGTCGTGCGACCAGCTGATTATTGTGAGACCGCCGGGGCGTGGGAACTAGCAATCGCAAATGCGAACCGACCGACTGCGTTGATTCTGTCCAGGCAGGATCTGTCGTCGCTGGAGTGGATTAATTCGGTAAAAAAACGAAGGGGAGTTATGCTCGGTGCGTACGTCGCACGGGAAGAAACAGGGAATCTGGAACGCATAATAATTTCGTCGGGTAGCGAACTCCACTTGGCACTTCATGTGGCTAGCTTGATGCACGGTACCCGCGTTGTCTCGATGCCTTGCATGGAGGCATTCGATCGCCAACCAAAACACTATGCGGAAGACGTTTTGCCGAAAGCGTGCAAAAAAAGAATAGCCATCGAGGCTGGAATTTCCATGCCTTGGCATAAATACGTCGGTTCTGATGGAAAGGTAATATCCGTCGATGATTTCGGATACAGCGGTCGTATGTCCGATTTACTCAATAGTTTCGGAATAACGTTGGAAAATTTAAAGGAATTCGCAGAATGTCCCTGACAATGGTTTAGTTGTAATCATGGGCGTACTAAAAAGACTGTTTTTTCTGGTTCTAGCACTGGCCGTGATCGCGGTTGCTGTGGTGATGTCGCCATTCGTACAAAAAAGTGTTGCAATGTGGTTTCTCAAAAAACACTTCGAGAATGTCTCGCTGGAGAGAATTTCCGCTGGCCCGAAAACCATTAGAATATCTGGATTTTCGCTAGATGTTGGGAATACTGCGCTAAAAATTGGTGACTGCAAAGCGAAGTGGTCACTGCGGGAGCTAATATTTTCGAAGCGCATAAATATCAAGGATCTTACGATAAGTGGCCTGGGTCTTAGCGTGGTAAACGAAAGGGATGATGGAGAATACAGTAGCATAAACTTGGATCCAACGGAAATTCACAGGGATATTACGGGGAAGTCAATTCCTGTTTTATATTTTGCCAGATTTGCAAGTAATCCGCAGCTCCCAGTAAAGATGACCATAGATCACATGCACATCACTGGGTTCGTCAATTTAAGCGATGTCGCGGTGTCCGCAGTAACTTTGGACGGTGTTGGATTTGCCCCGCTCGGGACAGCAATTGTGAAAATAAATGCCGCATCGGATATCGATATCGGGCAATTGGGCCTAAATATAAATACCAACTGCGACATGAAAATTTTTCAATCAGATGAGGCCATTCTGAGTGACATTGATTGCAACCTTACCTGCGAGATGGCAAGGGGTCGAGGGCAACAAGTGAAAACATTCACGGCGATGTGCTCTTCAAAAATTGACGAATTTACAAACTTATACCATTTTTCCCTGAAAGATGCGAGTGCGCCTGAAACTGAAGATGTTTGCCGTGCCGATGTCAAGTTCGATAGGAAAAACGGCAAATTATTCGCATCCTATGCCCATGGTATCGATATCAATATGTTCAAGGAAATACTCGGTGAGCTTCAGCTGCCGAGATTCGAAACGGACCTCAAATTGAATGGGGAATTCGAACTGGAAGAGTGGCAGGGTTTGCTAAAGGGATCCGGAAGATTGGCCATGGCTAATATATTTGTGAAACAACTTCCATCACTAAGATCTGACTTGATGTTTTCTGGGGATTTTACCCTAAAAATGGTAAACGGCGTCTTGTCAATCAGTTCATTCAACGGAATTTGCGATAGCGTCGGCGATTCCCTGAGGATACTTTGCCATTCCACGAATCCGCTAACAATTTGGAGCAAGGCATACGGGTTCTCAGAGGAAGCGAGCATACTAAATTTCGGACAAAGCATAGCGAAGGTGGTTATCGACCGTTTTAATCCAAAAATCATGTTCGCGGGAGGATCGTCAATTGTCGTTGATACCAAGGTTTCCGGCCAGTTCGATGTTCTGTCGAAAGGTGGCGAATTTTTCATTAAGCCAAGTGAAAATTGTCCGCTAAAGTTCGACAAATGCACGATCTCCGAAAGGAAGAAAAAATATTGTGATGGCGTAGATCTTTCGTGCCAATTGGATTTGACGCTTGGAAAAGGCATAGCAGTCAACTTGGACGAAGTTTCCATAGGAGTTGGAGAGGATGATGACATAGTTGTAGGATCGGTATCGCTGGCATCCGCGGCTGACTCCAATAATTATGAAATATCATGCGATATCCTCGGGAACGCAGAGAAGTTGAACAAATTATCGCCACTCTTTCGCGACATACCGCCGGTAAAGTCCGGAAGTTGTTCATTGCACGCGGACTTTACACGCAAAAATCTGGAAATTAACGCTAATGCGGAAATTAAACTGAAATCTATCGCAGTAGGTGACAGAATGACGCCGGTTAGTGGTCAGATCGCGCTTACGGCTGCCCACACGCCCGAGTTGTCGAAGGTGAACGCGGAAGTAAACCTCAGTGGCAAGCATAGTACGGCTGCTCGCATGGCGTTTGAGGCGGCCACTCCACCGTCTAATCTTACGACAGATGTAAAGTTCGAGCTACGCGGAGACGCCATATCGCTACCCGACATCGCTACCATCATAGCGGTACCGTTAAAAATTTTTGAGGGGAGAAGCGGGTTTGCAGACGATTCTACGGATATCACTGGGGATATGGACATCAAGATCATAAAAAAACCTACGACCTCGGAATGGTCCAGGTTTGCAGGTCGCGGGATAGCAAATGTTTCGAAAATCTTCCTCTCCGATTCCTTCGCCATCGACAAATTTGAATTTTGCTGCCTAATTGATCCATCGGAAATTGACCTTAAAACCATAACTTTCTACGTGGCTGAATCTCCATTTTCAACTGACGCTAAGCTAGAGTTTTTGGATAATGGAGCGAAAAATTCCTACGCATTTTCGATGCAAGCGGCATTTGATATGCGTGATATTGGAAAAATTTGCAAAATGCTGATGCCAGATAAACAGGCAGTCATGGAAGGCTCTGGAAAGATTACGGCGAAATTTGCATTGGAGGGAGATAGTGCCATTGAGACTGTCAGGGCAGCCCCTGGAACGGTTGACATCGAATGTTCGAACGGGGTCATACAGCCGACGAAGTGGCTGAACGAAAAAAATAACGCTATCGTAGACGTCATCGGCCATGCTGGTGCGTTTTTAGCCCGAAGGGATATGGACAGCGGGTTCGGTGCCACAGCCGCCCTCATCGACAGTCTGAGATCCATAGAGTACGATTCAATAAAAATCGCACTGAAGCGCAGGTCCGACCTAAATATTGCCATAACAGAGGGTCTTTTGGTCGGTCCAGAAATCCTTGTCGACGCCACAGGGAAAATTTCATACGTAAAATATAAGAATTTTTTGAGCTATCCGCTTACACTTAACGTAAAAATCGACGCAGCAGGAAATTTGGGTGACTGCCTGAGTCGACTTGGATTGACGCATGGTATCAACGACACGACGTACATGTCTGGACCAAGATTCTGCGTCAAAGGGACAGTCGGGAATCCAGACTATTCCGATCTCCCAAAAGTTTTATACCAAATATTTAGATTGGGCGTTCCAGCGAATTAGCAGTTGCCTTACCCGAGTAGGACATACTGTTCAGTAATGTTTGGTGGCAAAATCTCCACACCTATGAAAAAACATCGTGCCCCTTTCAACTGAGGTAATTATGTGTGGTCATCTTATTCGAGAAAAGCATATTATTTTTCATAGAAACTGGAGTTTTCCCGCAAAATATAGCAGCTCCGGTTAAGAAAGGCACAAAAAAGCATGGTAAAGTGCATCGCCAAGGGAAGAGAAAAGAGGCAAGATATCCCTGAGTTTTCGTTTGAGTTTAGCCCAAAATTTTTC